>CAZWEF010000023.1:0-3098 GCA_964632125.1 uncultured Erysipelotrichales bacterium | reverse complement strand
CCTTCAAGCATGGAATTATTCATGGGATTCATTGTACCATAATAGAGTGTGAATAAGAAAAGAAAAAAGCCAATCATGCCAATGTAGAATCCTAGAATTGTTCGTTTCATCTTCACCACCCCCTTTTGTTCGTTATAACATGAACTTGTATTTTCACAATAATACGTGTATCTTTATGTTGTCTCTTTTAACCCATTAAATCTTGAAAAACAAATATAAATGATGTTTCCCCCTCGTTGCTTTCAACCAGTAACTTTATTTGGTGCCTATCTGCAATTTGTTTTGCAATGGCTAAACCTAGTCCTGTCCCTGTTTTGTTTTGTTCAGTTCTCGACTTGTAAAATCGTTCAAAAATATAGGGCAAATCCTCTTGTTCAATACCTTTACCATAATCTTTTATGATTAATTGATGGTGATGATAGGTTACTTCAACAGTTCCCTGTTCTTGAGAAAACTTGATTGCATTATCAATCACAATCATGATCATTTGTCTAAGCCTGTCATAATCACCTATCACATCGCAATGGTTTGTATCGATATTTAGGATAATATGAACATCTTTATGCGTTGCAATTTGTTTAGCACTGCGTACCACTTCTTCAATAATTTGACATATTGAGACCAGTGCCATTTCAATTTTGAAGTCACTGTTTTGCAACTTTGACAGGTCAAGTAAGTCTGCCACTAGTCGCTGTAATGACGTAACTTCAATAAGCATCTGTTTATGATAATGATCGATTTGGTCTTGATCAACAACAACTTGATCAATCAATGCTTCTAATGAGCCTCTAATGACCGTTATCGGCGTTCTTAACTCATGTGAAGTGTTGGCAACAAAATCTCTTCTCATTTGATCCATTTTTTCACTTTGTTGATGCGCTCTTTCTAAATCTAATGCAAGCACATCCAATGTTTTAGCTAACTGACCAATTTCATCATTTTGTTTAATATTGGTCTTGACTGAGTAATCACCCTTTGATAATCTTAATGCAGTATTTCTCATGACTTTTAGTGATTTTGTGAATGAAAACGAAAAGAAGATCGAAAGAACAATCACAACAAACAGTGCAAATAGGATGCTTATAAATAACATAGCCAGACCTTGATTGATGGACTGCGTGATTCCTTGAACAGGTGTATGAAGCAAGACAGCCCCAATAATAGCACCACCATCATCTTTAATTGGTGTTGCAACAGTTAAAGTAAGCTCAGATAAAACACTACTAAAGTCTTCACTAAAAACTGTTTGATCATTGAAAACTTCTTGTATCAACGTTTCAGCATTTTGAGGAAGGTCTTTAAAATGGTAACCATCTCCCTTACCTTTACTAGAGGTGATGATGTTGCGATCTTGATCAATAATCCAAACATCCGTACCTGCAACATCGCCAATAGACTTTAGATAAGCCCCCATACCACCTTGCCCACTACCTTTTCCGTATTCACTTGTCGAATAAGCAGAAAAGGTTCTTGCAATTGCGTTTGCTCGCGTCACCAATTCTGTTTTATGAAGGTCAATTGTCTGTTGCCTAAACAATACTGTAAATACTGTCCCCATCACAATTGAAAAGACAAACAAAGCCAAAGCAAATGAGAGACTCAGTTTAAATGCAATTTTATTCTTAAACATCGCCCAGCACCTCAAACTTATACCCGATTCCCCAAATTGTTTTAATATCCCAATGTTTATGATCATAGATTGCGAGTTTTGATCTCAGTCTTTTAATATGTGTATCCACTGTTCGACTATCACCAAAGTAATCAATGCCCCATAAGCTATCTAAAAGATTTTCTCTTGTGAACACTTTATTTTGATGACTTGCAAGTGTCCATAGAATTTCAACTTCTTTTTTGGTTAATGGTATGGAGTTTTGATTGATGGTTACACTGTAATCAGCCATATTAATCATAAGTGAATCAAATGATATCGTTTCAGGTAGTTGATCATTGTTTTTGACCCTTCTTAAAATAGCTCTTACACGTGCCATTACTTCACTAGGTGAGAATGGTTTTACAATATAGTCATCTGCACCTATATCAAGCCCCATAATTTTTTCAAAGTCCTCACCTCTTGCAGTAATCATAATGACTGGCATTGTTGAGACGCGACGTATTTCTTTGCATACTTCAAATCCATCTTTTTTAGGCATCATCACATCTAGTAATGCTATATCAGGTTGTTCATGTTGAAATTTCTCCAAAGCATCTTGTCCATCAAAAGCAGTGATGACTTGATACCCCTCTTTTTTTGCATAGTCTTCAAGTATTGATGTGATTTGTTTATTATCATCAATGACTAACATCTTTACCATAGCCTTACCCCTTTCCATTTGACTTTAATCAAGTATATCATAATTTAGTCATGATTGTGTTTATCAATCAAAAAAATAACTAAGCTCATAGAAAAAGCAGCTTTTAATAAACACTAAGCTGCCCATAACTACTATTCTGCAGTATAACAAGACCCGTCGTGAAGTCTCATGCCACCTATACCTTCTCCACGACCCTCACCACCATTGCCTCTTCCTGTGCCATCGTGGGTTCCGGTTTCGCCTGCTGCGCCACTGCCTCTACCTGTGCCATCTTGCTTTCCAGTTTTCTCTGTTGTACCATGTTTTCTACCTGATCCATCTTTAGCAGGAACACCTGGATTTGATGGTGATGCAAATACTGTCATTGAAGTACCTAATAATCCTAATGTTACAATAGATAATGCCATCATTCTTTTTAGTGATTTCATTGTAAAGCCTCCTTTTCTTGTTTATAAGCATATTATAGGCTTTACTTGTGTCAAAACTAAGTCTTTTTTTTGAATTATTTGTGATGTTTTAAATTTACTATTACTTACCCACTTAAACCTATTCAATACCTAGCACATATACTCCTAACATTGATTAAAATATATGGCCATGATAAAATAGATATCTAGCACATTGATGTAAATGATGGATAGAGCCTCAAACAATCAACAACATAAAAGGTGGTGGCATCATGAATTATGTTCAACATTTAAGACGATACATGGGCAATCTCCCAGTTATTTTGGTTGGTGCAACGCTTTTAGTCTTTGACAAACAAGGTCGCATCCTTCTTCAATT
>CAZWEF010000022.1:0-24879 GCA_964632125.1 uncultured Erysipelotrichales bacterium | reverse complement strand
TTTATGTTTATGAGTGATGAATTAGATATTATTGAATACGGATTTGATTTAAAAGAAATCATCAACGAAATTTATGCATTGGCAAAGCAAGATGGTGTGTTGTTGTTGGTTGACAAGTCAATTTATGATATGAATCAATCAACCGTATATGTTGGGGGAGATGATGCTTTATTTAGTGCATACATAAGTCAATTACCATTGATTAATGGAGAAACCAAACAAGATAATGGATATGTTGTCCATTCTTATCAAACAACGGAATTTGGTCAATTGGGGTTTATTGGTTCAATCACAAATAGAAAGCCTTTTTATTCTGTTGTTCACTTAACACAACTAGAAAGAGATCATCATTATATTTACACCATTTCAGGCACGCAAGATCAACGTACTTTGTTTTTAGAAGATTTGACAACTTTAATCCAAAATAAAGAGTTGCCTGTAACTGTTTGGGTCAGTGATTTAAACCAACAACCAACAGAAAAGAAGTTGGTTCAATTAAGTGATTTACAAACAGTTGTCTTTGTTGGCATGTTTTTAATAAGTGCATTGATGTTTTTTGAGCTTATTAGAAAATCAAAGCGACATATTCAAGTCATGAAACAACATGGATATCCAACACGAACAATTGGGTGGATATTGTTTAGATGGCCATTGCTTTGTTCAGTCATTTCTTTGATGGGCGCATGGGTTTTGTTCTATGTCACGCAACGCCTATCGTTTAACCGTGTGACGCAACCATTTTTCATTAGACAACTTATGCTCATGGGATTTGTCTTGTTCATGATTTTAGTTGTAATTGCTGTTTGTATGATAATCATTAGATTAAGTAATACTGTCAATCAATTGAAACAAAAAGGTGTATTATCGCAAAGCTTTTATGTGTATATATTGATTCAGGGTATATTGTTTGCTGCTTTTATTGGACCAATAAACATGTATACTTCAAGTAGTATCAAGGGTATTAAAACACAAAACTATTTAAATGAATACAAAGATATTTTACAAAAAGGAACTGTTGTAAACGCAATATATAGTAGACCTGGGGATTTTGAAATTCAACAAGCCCTGTCTGTTCACCCTGATATCTATTATGTCTCACGGCTAATGGATACGGTTGATATAATGGGTTATGAAGTGAATGTTCAGTATGCATATCGTTTTTTTGATGAATCCATTTTGAGTCGTTTGAGAAATACAACAAAGAACTTAGTGATTCATTTAAAAGGACAGGAAAAAGAGATGCGTTATGCAAGTGACATACTTAGTTGTGCAGGTGATTGTGAGTATATGGAAGTGAATCAACTACCTGAAGTGCTTGATTTGAGCTCATTTAAACAAGGGTCAATTCCAATTAATGGACGTGTTATTGTGATTAGACAAACTAAAAATGGATTTGGTAGTAGCATCTTTACAGTTGAGGATCAAGAGGGTGTTACATCTCGTTTTGAATCGATTTTAGAGGAAGTTGGAGGTGTTGGGCTTTATAAACTTGTTTCTACAAAAGACACGTATGACTTACTTTCTTTAGGGTTGGGACAAAGTATCATAGAGAGGGTAGGTGGCCTGTTTATTTATTTGATTGCGTGGTTGTTTTTGTTGTTGATTAGTAGTCGGATTTATGTTGTGACAAAGGGCCATTTGTTGTTGAATTATATGAATCATGGCTACCCTGTCCATCTATTATTGAGACCTTATCTGATTGCAAATGCACTCATGTATGGGTTGTTACTTGTTTATGCTTATTTGTTTGTGCCAACACAATTAAAAGATTTTAGGCTTATCATGGTTAGTTGTTTATGGTCGTTTTGCTTCCCGGTGGTTACTATAAGAAAAGCTATAAATCGTGAACGAAAGGAGATTTTATGATTGTTCTAAAAGACATATGCAAGCAATTTAATCAACGTGTTGTTTTGAATCGGTTTAGTTTAGAAGTAGATGAAGGAGAATTTGTTGTTATTGCTGGTCCAAGTGGTTCAGGTAAAAGTACATTACTTAATATACTAGGATTAATAGATTCACCAGATCAGGGTATGTACCATTTGTTTGATATGGATGCAGTAAAGCCAAATACGAAAAAGGCGAATCGCTTATTACGAATGAATATCGGTTATTTGTTTCAAAATTATGGTCTTGTTTCAGATTTAAGTGTGAAACAGAATATGTTGATTGCCATACGCTTTGCTAAAAGTAAAGATGTGGATACAGATATCATGAATGCCCTTAGTCAAGTAGGGCTTCAAGAGGATGATAAGAAGAAAGTGTATCAATTAAGTGGTGGGGAGCAACAACGATTAGCCATTGCACGATTACTCGTTAAACCATGTCAGCTTGTATTGGCTGATGAACCTACCGGTAATTTAGATGATGAAAATAAGCAAGTGGTTATTCGTCTTTTAAGGCAAATGCAAAAGAAAGGTAAAACGATTGTTGTTGTTTCTCATGATCATGAGATGATTGAACAAGCAGATCGCGTTGTGTATTTGAAGTGAGGGATGTACAAAGTGAGAGGGAAGTATTTTTAGTTGCTTATCAATCTTCTTGGGAATCTGTTGCCAAACAGCACATGAATCAATTGAGACATGTGTTTGGTGATTTGCCGATTGAACATGTTGGAAGCACATCAATACCGGGTATGGTTGCTAAGCCAATTGTTGATCTTGTTGTTGGCGTTGGTGTGTTTGGTGATTTATGGAACAGAAGAAATGAATTAGAAATGATGGGGTATGTGTTTAAAGAACATGGTGTTAAAGATGATGTTTTGATTGTTGATAGTGATACACAACGCCTTGTTCATATTCATGTTGTGATTTTCAATGGCCTATTATGGCGACGTTATATTGGGTTTAAAGCATTGCTTATAAACAATCAATCATTAGCGAATGAATATGCAACTTTAAAGCAATCACTTGCTCAAAAGTATCCTTATAATCGTGCATTATATACAAAGAACAAGGCTCCTTTTATTTTATCTTGTTTGATCATGTTGGGCTTAGAATAAACATTCACTTTATGGTGTTGTATTTTGAAGATGGGTGGCAAATGATTAAAAACATTGAAATCATCAACTTTATCGTATATACTTAGTACGAGGAAGTGAGACAATGTTTGATAGTCACGTGCATTTAAATTCACCTAAAATGTTAGAACATGTGGATGATTACATCAAACGAGCTAACCTTGCAGGTGTGACTCGTTTTTTGGTTGTTGGTTATGATCTTGCATCAAGTCAAGTTGCAATAGACCTTGCATCAAAGTATTCAGGTGTTTATGCTGCAGTTGGTATTCATCCAACAGATTCACTTGATTTAACAGAAGATCATTATCAACAATTAGAAGCAATGATGACTTTATCTAAAGTAGTGGCTTTGGGTGAGATTGGTCTTGATTATTATTGGGATAATGTGCCTAAAAATCAACAAATTGATTCGTTTAAAAGACAAATGGCAATTGCTAGAGCGTATGATAAGCCAATTATTATTCATTGCCGTGATGCGATGCAAGATACACTTGCTTTGATTGAAGAGGCTGGTAATCATAAGGGTGTTTTCCATTGCTTTAGTGGTAGTGTTGAGAGTGCGCAAGCTGTTTTAAATTTGGGTTTTTATATTTCATTAGCAGGACCTGTTACATTTAAAAATGCCGTTGTGCCAAAAGTAGTTGCTCAGTTTGTACCCATTGAACGTTTGTTGATTGAAACGGATAGTCCTTATTTAGCGCCTGATCCACTTAGGGGTAAACCCAATGAACCTGCATATGTAGCTTATGTTGCAAGTGAAATAGCGAGACTTAGAGGGGTTGATGCTCAAGTCATTGAAAAAGCAACAACGGTGAACACATTGACTCTATTTTCAATTACATAATGGAAACTGCAGATAGAATAGAACGTTCAATAAGGGTATTAAAAGGCCTATTAATTGTCATTATGATTCTAGCAGGTTATTTGTATTCTAATATGGTCATGGCAATTATTGAGAAGCCTAAAACAATTGTTGTGATTGAAGACAGTGAATTTGGTGTTAAAATAATTAAAAGTGATAAACCAACAGTCGGGGAAGTACTTGAACAAGTTAAGGTTGAAGTTGATGACAACGACCTTGTTAGTCCGAGTTTAACTGAACCCATTGATGGTGTGATGCGCATTTCTGTTGTTCATCAGTCTATTGAGGTGTTTGAACGAGAAGTGAACATTGAAAAAATTCATGAGACCATATACGATGTAAATGTGCCAATGTTTAGTGAGAAAGTCGTGGAAGGACAAAACGGACACTACACAGAAGTTGTAAAACGTGTTGTGGTCCAAGATAATGTTGTTGAAACCATTGTTGAAACCAAAGCCAACCAAGAGCTTATCAATGATCAAACCATTGTAGCACCAATGCAACCAGGGAGCTATTTTGTTGGTAAATTAACAGCATATGGAGTAGATTGTGTTGGTTGCGTAGGACGAAGTAATGGTGGTTATGGCGGGCTTGCAACAGGTGTGCCAGTCTCAAAGTATGGTGTTCAAGATTCTGGTAAGATTACCATTAATATTAAAGGTGAAGATTATTTTGTATTGGCTGCTGATCCAAGTATTCCTTTTTGTAGTGTGTTTAGTATTGAAAACCATTTGATTAAGAGTCCATCAGGGACACTTCTCACGGATGTTAAAGGCATTGTACTTGACCGAGGGGGAGGCATCAATGGTGCTCATATGGATTTATTTAAGGGTACAGAAATTGATTATGGTGATGTAAATCCAGATACTTATATTGTTCATGGGACTAAAAATGATACTGAATTTAAAATGTTAAAACTTGGAAATGGTAGTCGTAGTTGTTACAAGCAAGATCAACCATGGGTTGAATAGTAAGGAGAATTTGATGAAAAAAACAATGATAATTTGTTTGTTGCTTAGTATGATTTTAATGGGGTGTTCGCCTAAAACACAAGAGGTTAGAAATGCACCGTATTATCAAACAAAGGAAGATGTTGTATTTAATACAGAGACGGATAACCCACAATCAATTGTGATTAAAGCTGAAACAATTTTTATTGCAACACTTGAGAAAGAACAGCTTGTGATTGTTATTGATGATGTTCGATATGTTGGGGATGCAAAGAAAACAACAGGAATTAATACCATGCCTATTGATGATGTGGTAACCAATGTTGCTTTAGAAAAAGCAGTGATTTTAAAAGGTGCTCAAATGATGGATAAAGATGGTAAAGTCTTATTTGTTGCACAGTCTGATTTAACACCTTCGCAGTATTTACAAAAAACAACAAGACAAAATCAAGATCAAGTGGTATTCAATCTTGCAGGACGTGTTGTCTATGTACCTATTGAAATGGTTTATATTGAGCCAGCTCAATAGTTTTTTTTGATTATATATTGTGTTATGCACTGTAACATGATATACTATATTGTGTAATACACATACAAAGGAGAATGGTTATGGAAAAGAAATTATATAAAACAGCATATGATAAAAAAATTGATGGTGTTTGTAATGGTCTTGCTGAATATTTTAATGTTGATGTGACACTTGTAAGGGTGCTATTTATTGCGATGTTCTTTGTTGGGTTTTCGCTAACGTTTTGGATTTATGTCGGGTGTATGATCGTGATGCCAACTAAATACGATCGTTAGAGGTGTGTGATGACTAAAAAAGAATATTTGGATCAATTAAAGCAAAAGTTAGTTGAAGAAGAGAATGACCAAGTATACCAAATACTTGCCCAAAAAGAACAAGAAATCAATGATTTATTAGCGCAAGGGTATCGGATGGAAGATATCATTAAGCAATTGGAACAACCTAATATTGTAATAGATGTTACCCCTAAGGAAACAAAGGAGGTAAAAAGTAAGCCTTTTGTTTATCAAAGTGATCTTATTTGGCGCTTTATTCGATTTGTCGCCGGATTCTTAGAAACACTCTTGGTTATTAAACTCGTCTTGCTCACCCTCATTATCGTTAATTTTGGGTTTGGCGTTCAACTTAATGTCATATCAACGGATTATGAATATCAAAGAAGAGATCAAGTAACAGTTGTTTCAGTATGTAATGACGATGACTGTTTTGGTGTGCGCTTTGAGAAAACGGGCACATCAGTGCAACGGTCTTACAATATATCGACTTGTTCAAATAAAACCTGTCAGGTGAAGCAAAGTGAGCTTGTAAGCTATGTTTCATTGACGGCAGCACCATTCATTTTACTTGCGATGGGTGCCGGATTCTTTATGCTGCTTTTGATCCATGTATTGGTTTATACACCTTCGTCACATAAAATAAAACAGATCAAACAATATAACCAAGGAGGTCCAGTATGGCGCTAAATGAATATCTTGATGCATTGTTGGAAGCATTACATCAGTTAGGTGTAGCGAACGCTTATCAAATCGTTGCACGTACAGAAAAGGAGATTCAAGATCGACTAGGGTCTCAAACGTTAGAAAGTGTACTTGATGCTTTAGGGACACCACAGCAATATGCGAGACGTATTAAAGATGTCGAAGACAAAAATAAAGAAACAACAGTTGCATCGCGTCAACAAACGACATATGGTAAACCATTTTATCAAACTAGATCAGGGCGTAACACCATTATTATTGTTTTGATTGTTATTCTAGGATTAAATTTTCTTAGATTTGTATTAGAGATGGTTTTTGGTCTATTTCGATTTGGTATTTGGGGTATAGGGAGTGTTTTAGGTTCTATCTTCCATTATGGTGGTAATTTATTTCTAATTGGCGTGATTGTTGTTTTGATTGCAATGTTGTTAAACAAACAACGTGTTAACTAGGTAAGTGTTACCTAGTTTTTTTTATTAATTTTTCTCGTATAAATGAGAATATAACTAGAAAAATGAGATAAAATCATGTATAATAAAATACGAAAGAGTGATTTTATGAAACTAATTGTAGGATTGGGTAATCCTGGTGTTAACTATGAGCATACAAGACACAATTGTGGGTTTGAAGTGTTGGATTATTTGAGTGAATATTATCAAATACCAATGACTCAAAATAAGTGGCAAGGGGTTTATGGTAAAGGGAAGATTGAAGGAGAAGATGTTATTCTTTTGAAACCACAAACATTCATGAACCTTTCAGGAGAGTCTGTGATTCAAGTGATGTCGTTTTATAAATTGACGCATGAGGATGTGTTGGTCATCTATGATGACATGGACCTTGAGGTTGGTAAAATGAGGTTTAGAAAGAAAGGTAGTTCTGCTGGGCACAATGGCATTAAGAACATCATTGCACATCTTCATACAGACACATTTGACCGCGTTAAAGTTGGCATAGGGAAACCTCAGTATGGATCAGTTATTGATTATGTGCTAGGGAAATTTACAAAAGATGAGTGGGAAGCAATAGTGGATTTGTTTCCTAGTGTAATAGGTTATGTTAAGACATTTTTAAAATAGATATTTGATTGGAAGAGGTGAGGGTATTGGCTAAGAAAAGGAAAAAATATGATATCAAGAGAGTGAAAATTGAACCGATACCACCATTAAAAAATGAAAGATTAGATGATGTCCAATCAAATAATGAATCAATAATTGAAATTGAACAACCATTAGAAGAAGTAAAAGTAACTGAATCATCAATGGATTTAGTAGAAGACGAAATCATGGATAATGAAGCCACTAGTAATGAAGTCACTTATGTTGATCAAGAGGAAGCAATTGAGTTTTTTGAGGACATGGCTCGTGAGCAGGATGACATGGAAGAAGCGTCTCAACCATTGATTGAGTATACTGTTGATGAAGAGGAGCCGATTGAAGTAAGTCTTGAATCAAACCAAGAAATCGAGAAACCTCCATTAATTGAGGAAGAACCGATAATTGAAGAAATACCAATTGTTCAAACAAAGGAAGCGCATAAAAAAGCTAAAAAAGAAGCAAAAAGAAATGATACGAGTCGTTTTTTAGCGATGATTGGGCTTCGTAATGCATTGATTATTTATTTAATTGTTGGCGTTGCTGCATTTGTGTTTTATCCTCGCAGTGATCGCAAAGCAATTGATCCATTTACTTATGTCAATGTTGAATTTACAGGTATATCTCAAAGAGGTAAGGCCAATATTGTCATTGTTGAAAGTGATGAGTATTCAGATGTTGAAAGAGAGTTACTGGGTTTGCTGTTTAAATATTATGTTGTAGACCCTAGCCAATCACTTAGAAGTGGACAATCAGTCCGTCTAACCCTAGATACAGCGAAAATGGGAGAAGTTAATGAGTATTTAGCAGCTCATAAGTTACGTTTTAATCGAGCAGTGAAGATGATAAAAGTACCTAAACTCCCAACTTATATATTAAATGATGATGATTTAAGAAAAGATGGGTTACCAGCGTTCCAAGCGTATTGTCAAGTGATTGGAGAAGAGCTCATTCGTAGTCAAAAGGGAGATTTACCTCCAGTAGGAGAGTATCAAGTAGAAGTCATTGATTATTTACGTTATGGTCGTGAGCAGTTTGAAGGTGTTGTTTCAAACTTTGCAGTTGTTTTTAAAACAAGCTACAAAGGGCTAAATGATGCAGGAGAAACAGTTGATCATGTCAAATATCATGTGCGTTATTTGAATAACATCATGTATGATGCAGAAGGTAAAGTCGTATTTGATAAAGTTGATAATTTCACAAGTGGGGAACTTGTGTTGGACGATATCCTGAGAACAATTCCACCAAATTATATAAAGTTTGAGTAAGCGAGAGTTTACTCTTTTAAGTTGAGGTAATCATGAAAGCAATCTATCAAGCATTACAGCATAATGTAGCAGTTCAACAATTAATACATCAAACAAAACCAATTGCAACAACACATGAAGCGCTTTTAATAGAAAGTGCCTTTTTTGCTAATAAACAAAGCATGGTGATTGTTAAGTCCAATAGTTATCAAGCAGGGTTGCTTTATCAACAGTTGCACTATACTCTAGGTGAATCATGTTTGTTATTTAGTCATGATGATTCTTTTCGAATTGAACTTTTGGCTGCGTCTCCTGAGGTCAAATACCAACGCTTGGACACATTAAATCAGCTTCTGAATGAAGAACCAAAAATTGTTGTTACGCACGTATCAGCACTTGTTCGCATGTTACCATCTGTTTCATTTTTTAAACAATCACGTCTTACAATACGAGTTAATCAAACCATTGAGATGAATGCATTGAAAACGTATTTAGTTGATGTTGGTTATCGTTACCAAAGTATGGTGGATACGCCACTTACATATAGTCAAAGAGGTGGCGTTGTGGATATTTATTCAGTTGGATATGACTATCCAATTAGAATCGAGTTCTTTGATACTGAAATTGAGAGCATTCGCTTTTATGATCCAGAAACCCAACGTACAATGTATTCAGTTAATGAAGTGACATTGGTTCCTGCTTCAGATCTTATCTATGATACAACTAACGTGGAAGCAACCATTAATTGGTTAATGGCACAACCATTGGACGATGCTTTAAATGATTATCGACAATCTATTGTCGTTGCTTTACAAGAACATGATATGCCACTTGATATTTACCCTATTTATGAGCAATTAGGGGATGTATCCACTTTAATGGATTATATCAAACAACCATGTCTTGTTGTTTTGTCAGAGCCAGAGCAAATTAAACAAACCATGCGTCAATATGAAATGGATTATGTTTCTTATCAAGCAGAGCTTAAACTTGCGAATCGCTTGCTTATGAATCATGCTTTATATGATTATGAACAAATAATCAAACCTTATCCTAAACGTATTTTAAGGGCTTTTGCTGATTTGAAATCAATAACGTTTGATTGTCGCACGGTTGAACCTTTATTTGGAAAAGAACCAATGATTATTGAACAATTTCAAAAAATAAAAGATCATAAAGTATTGCTTATGTTATCATCCAAAAAACATATGAATGCAATGAAACAACTATTAGAAGATCATCAAATGCCTTATGTTTTATTAGATGATGATCAAACACTGTATCCAGGCATCCAATTGATTGAACAAGAAATAGGTAGTGGTTTTCAATTAGCAAATGAAGGGATTGTTGTTTATTCGTCTCATGAACTATTTGATGTTGTTAAAACAAAGCATCGAGCAATCTTTAGTAAGTTTAAAGAGGCCAAGAAAATTGAAAGTTTTAATGAATTAAAGATAGGGGACTATGTGGTTCATGAAAGTCATGGTATTGGTCAATATTTAGGGATTAAAACATTAGAGAATCAAGGGGTAAAACAGGATTATTTATATCTAGCATATCGTGGGAACGATGTGCTTTATATTCCGGTTGAGCAGTTTAAAATGGTTCGTAAGTATATGCCTAAAGAAGGTGCTCATGTAAAAGTGCATCAACTAGGTGGTAGTGAATGGCAAAAAACGAAACGTAAGATGTATGCTAAAATCAATGATTTAGCAGATCGCTTAATTGCATTGTATGCATCAAGACAAGAAACAAAAGGCTTTTCATTTTCTAAGGATCATGAGATGCAACATGAGTTTGAACAGCTTTTTGATTATCCTTTAACACATGACCAACAAACATCACTTGATGAAATCAAACAAGATATGGAGTCAAGTATACCAATGGATCGATTGTTATGTGGGGATGTTGGTTTTGGAAAGACAGAAGTGGCCTTAAGGGCTGCGTTTAAAGCAATTATGGATAATAAACAGGTGATGTTTCTTTGTCCTACAACGATTTTATCTTTTCAACATTATCAAACAGCACTGACTCGCATGGGTAATTTTCCAATCAATATAGCTGTTTTGAATCGTTTCGCTTCTAAAAAACAGCAAGCTGATATTCTAAGTAGATACAAAGCAGGACACATTGATCTACTGATTGGTACCCATCGTATTTTGTCTAAAGATGTGGTGTCGCATGATTTAGGGCTATTGATTGTGGATGAAGAGCAGCGATTTGGTGTACGTCATAAAGAACGGATTAAGGAATTGAAAGTATCTGTTGATGTCTTAACGCTTACGGCAACGCCTATTCCTAGAACACTTCAAATGTCATTGATGGGGATTCGTGGCTTATCACAAATCAATACACCACCAAATAACCGATTACCAGTTCAAACTTATGTCATGGAGAAAACAAATTCAGTGATTAAAGAAGTGATTGAAAGGGAACTTTCTAGAGAAGGACAAGTTTTTTATTTGTACAATCACGTAGAAGAGTTATCTAATAGGGCACGAAAAATCCAAGAAATGGTGCCAAATGCAAGAATAGGTATTGGTCATGGTCAAATGGATAAAGAAGATTTGGAAGAGGTCATGTTGCAATTCAACCAAGGTTTGTTTGATGTACTTGTGTGTACGACAATTGTTGAAACAGGGCTTGATATTCCAAATGCAAACACGATGATTATTGAAGATGCCGATCATTTTGGGTTAAGCCAGCTTTATCAACTTAGAGGTCGTGTTGGGCGAAGTGATCGTTTAGGATTTGCTTATTTGCTTTATCGTCCTCAAAAGAGTATTAGTGAAGTTGCTTACAAACGTCTTCAAGCAATAAAAGAGTTTACTGAACTAGGAAGTGGTTATCGAATTGCAATGAGAGATTTATCGATTAGGGGTGCTGGTGATATCCTAGGGCCTGAACAAGCTGGGTTTATTGATACAGTTGGTTTTGATATGTACATGAAAATGTTACAAGATGTACTTGCTCAAAAGCGCGGAGAAGTGGTTGAAGATGTTCCAATCATGCATTTGAAGATGGATGCTTATTTGCCAAATTCATATGTATCAAATGATTATGAGAAGCTATCATTCTATCAAGATATTGAAACGACTAATACGCTCCATGCATTAGAAGACATTGAACATAAAATAGAAGATATGTATGGAAAAATACCGGATGAAGTAAGATTAATTGTAGAGAAGCGTCGTTTTGAGTTGTTGTTAAAAGAGCCTGTTATTGTTCAAACAAGGGATCAATTAAATGATTTTATGATTGAATTTAGTGAAGATTTTTCTAATGTTGTGGATGGTTCAGAGTTATTTGAATCGATGAATAAATTGTCTAAAGATATTCGATTAACGTATAAAAACAAACGCATTGGAATGATTTTTAAAAAATCAAAAGAGTGGGTATTGGTTGCTAATAAGGCCATTGATTTTAGTTTGAAGTCTTTAAAGGTCAAAAGTAGAATTTAATTTTTATGATTTTTGAGTTATTTGCTTTGAATTTCAAAACAAAAGTGATACAA
Source organism: uncultured Erysipelotrichales bacterium (assembly GCA_964632125.1). Classification (GTDB taxonomy): domain Bacteria; phylum Bacillota_I; class Bacilli_A; order Erysipelotrichales; family CAZWEF01; genus CAZWEF01. Next base: position 12,690 of record CAZWEF010000022.1, on the reverse strand, counting down.
TTTGCTTATGAAAGTGAGTTGATTAATACATGCAATCAGTAAAGATTCGAAATAAAGAAGTACAAATTCCAATTATTCAAGGTGGAATGGGCGTTGGTGTTTCTTTATCAACATTAGCTGGATCCGTGATGAAATGTGGTGCCATTGGTGTTTTGTCAGCAGCGCATCCCGGTTATCGAAATGAAGAATTTATAAGAAAAACAAAACAATCCAACCATGAAGGGTTGATTGAACATATTCAAAAGGCAAGAGAAATCAGTGAAGGAAAAGGATTACTTGGTGTTAACATCATGGTTGCTATGACAGACTATAAAGATTTAGTTGCTGCAGCTGTTGAAGGTGGTGCCGATTTAATTATTTCTGGAGCAGGTTTACCACTTGAGTTACCAAAGCTAGTTGAAGGTGCAGATATTGCTATAGCACCGATTGTATCTAGTGGAAAAGCAGCAAGACTGATCTTACGTAAATGGAAAAGAGATTATGATCGTTTACCAGATTTAATTGTCATTGAAGGGCCAAAAGCAGCAGGACACTTAGGGTTTAAACGTGAGCAACTTGAAAACCCACCTGAATTGGGAGACATTTTAAAAGAAGTTCAAGAAGTTGTTGCTACTTACGAAGTTGATATTCCTATATTTGTAGCAGGTGGTATTGTTGATGGACATGACATTAAACACTACCTTGATTTAGGGGCGAATGGTGTTCAAATGGGAACGCGTTTTCTAGCGACTTACGAATCTGATTGTAGTGATGCATTTAAGCAAACTGTTTTAAATGCAAAAAAGGAAGATATACAGCTTGTGCATAGTCCTGTAGGATTACCAGGTAGAGCGATTCGTACATCGCTTGTAGAACGTTTAGAAAAAGGGAATATACCAGTTAAACGTTGTTATAATTGCTTGCTCCCATGTAACCCAGCAACGACAGATTACTGTATTAGTGAAGCTTTAATTGCAAGTGCAAAAGGTGATACAGAAAATGGATTGTTCTTTTGTGGAAGTGAAGGTTATCGTGTGAATGAATTGAAACACGTTGATGAATTAATTAATGAGTTAGTTGCTGATGCATCAAAATAGGTACTACATGTTAGTATCTTTTTTTATGTCATCATGTTAGAATGATAAAAGTTAGAAAGAAGGGAAAGCATGAAGAACTATGTAATAATCGCTCATCCCAATAAAATGGGTATCACGTATGCTGCATTTGAATCAGTAAAGCGAGGATTAATTGAAAGTAACCAAGAAGTTCGCGAACTTAACCTATATGAAGTAGGGTTTGATCCAGTGTTGGTTTTTGATGAACAACATAAAAGAAGAGATATGTATCATGACAAGGAAACCCAAATTTATCGGGAAGATTTAATGTGGGCAGATCGGATCATTTTCATTTATCCTACATGGTGGTCAGGTATGCCAGCGATTCTAAAGGGCTATATTGATCGTATTTTTGCTCAAAAGTTTGCGTATCAATTCAAGGGTATTTTACCAATTGGATTACTAAAAGGGAAAACAGCTTGGATTGTGACAACTTATGATGCTCCTAAACTCTATGCTAAATTATTTCAACAAGACTATGGGAAAGTACTTAAACGACAAGTATTGAGTTTATGTGGTATTAAAACAACTAAGATGTTTGTTCTTGCATCAACTAAGAAAACAACAAAAGAAAAAAGAGAAGCATGGCTAAATAAGTTGTATCTTCAATCAAAAAAAGAGCACTAAAGTGCTCCAACAACATGATGAGGCTTATAAGGTGCTTCTAAATAATCAATCTCTTCTTTAGTTAACTCAAGATCTAAGGCACCAACAGCGCTTGTTAAATGACTGATTTTTGTTGCTCCGATGATTGGAGAAGCAACGCCAGGTTTTTGAAGTAACCAAGCAAGCGCAACATGGACACGTTCAACGCCACGTTCTTCAGCAATTTTGGCAACGCGTTCAACAATGATGCGATCATCAAGCATGGTACCATCATATTTAGACACAGCTGTTTTATCTGTCTCAAAACGTTTTGTGGTTGCTGACCAATCTCTTGTAAGACGACCTGCTGCTAATGGGCTATATGGCGTTAAACCAACTTTTTGATCTAAACAAAGGGGCACCATTTCACGTTCTTCTTCACGATAAAGTAGATTCATGTGATTTTGCATCGAGATGAATTTTGTCCAACCATTCTTTTCAGCAACATATTGTGCTTTTGCAAACTGCCAAGCATACATAGCGGATGCACCAATATAACGCACTTTGCCAGATTCAACAAGGTCATGCAAGGCTTTCATTGTTTCTTCAATCGGTGTGTTGTAATCCCAACGATGGATGATATATAAATCAATGTAATCCATGCCCAATCGTTCTAGGCTTTGATCGACTTGATTCATGATTTCTTTTCTTGATAAACCACCACTATTGGGACCTTTAGGTCCTTTTTGCATTGGCATATATAGTTTTGTTGCGACAACAATCTCTTCTCTTTTAGCGTACTTATTTAATGCTTTCCCTAAGATTCGTTCACTATCACCATAGGAATAAATATTAGCTGTATCAAAGAAATTAATACCAAGATCCAATGCTTTTTTAATCACTTCTTCACTTTCCTTATCACCAATAACCCACTCATGAAACCCACTATCGGGATAACCAAATCCCATAGCACCTAAACAAAGCTTTGATACTTCTAAACCACTGTTTCCAAGTCTTGTGTATTTCATATACGACCTCCTTGTTTATATTCTAATTGATGGAGTATACTCCATGTCAAGTGATTGTGTTAAAGTATTTGTTTATTAAAGAAAAATAATTTTGTAAATGATCAAGCTTTTATTGAGATAAACCTTTTGATTTACATACAAGATCTTAGCTTCTTTTTGTATTGCTATTGACAATTTAAGATTAATGAACCATTTGTCAGGTTCTTTTTTTTATGACATTGAAATCACTGTTTGATGATTAAAAATAGATTCAATGGTCATCCATTGCCCATGTTCAAATAAGTAAGTCATTTTGATTGAAACAAAACATGGACGATTTAAAGATGAAAACAAATATCTATACGTTGAAGGTACATAAACATGTTGGATGCTTGTTTGGGTAGACTTAATGCAAGTATCTTGGTCATGAATAAAGGTTTGGAAATAGGACATGGTAATTGGATTAAAGTCAAATTGGCACAAAGAATGCGTAATGAGCTGAAGGCAAATCAAATCTTTTTTTGAAAATGTAAGTACTGATTCAACACAATCCTGTTTCATCTGCTGATGAATCAAAGAAACAAATGGTGAAGGATAATAGATGAGTTGGTTAATGTTTAGAAGCGTAGGTTGCGCTTTAACAAAATGGCCACTACCATGTAGGCTTATGATATTTTGTTCTAATTGTAACAACTGAATGGCACGCCTAATGGTTGTTCTAGAAACACAATAAGTCTTAGCAAGTAAACGTTCGGAAGGCAGTTTAAATTGCTTTTTACTGATTAATTTTTGTTTTAAATCTAACGCAATGGTTTGATAAAGAGGTAAAGTCATTCAATCACCACCTATATTTTAAATATATCAAAATTAACTAAGCTCTTGTATATACCAATTTGAAAGTGGTTTCTTTTTATGAAAACCATTTCAATATTCATAAATAATTTGTAAAATATTTACAAGAGAGGGGGATTTAAATGACTTTTATGGATCGACTTGCAGAACGCCTTGGTGTCGTTGCTCAAGTTGTTAGTGGTCAAAAGCACATTGCAGCAATAAAAAATGCATTTACAACGTTGATGCCATTTATCATAACTGGTGCCTTTGCAACAATGTTGAAAAGTGTCGTTTTTGACCCAACAACAGGATTAGCAAAAAATCAAGCATTGGCATTTCTTGCAAATCTTCAACCAATTGCAGGTGCTATTCAGTTTGCAACACTCAATTTTATGACCTTTGGAGCGATTATTCTTATTGGTTATGAACTAGGAAAAGCAAATGAATTCGATAGTCCATTACCGAGTGTTCTTGCACTTGCTTGTTTTGTAACGGTTATTCCGACATATGTTATGGTTAGCCAAGAAGGGGGAAATGCAATTCAAGTTATTAATGTTATTTCTAGAGATTTTATGGATGCAAAAAGCTTGTTTTTAGGAATGATTGTTGCACTCACATCAGTAGAGCTTTATACAAAGTTGATGCGATTGGAATGGCTAAAGGTAAAAATGCCAGACACAGTACCAACCAATGTAGGAAACGCTTTTTCAGCTCTATTTCCTGTAATCATCACCATCTGCATATATGGGATATTTGGATATGCGTTCAAACAAATGACTGGGATGTACATACATGAACTGATCTATTCAGTGGTTCAAAGGCCACTAGAAGGTATCATGCAAGGATTGCCGGGTGCACTAGCATTGATGTTTGTTGCACAAATATTTTGGGTCATTGGGGTGCATGGAGGCCAAATAATCAAACCTATTCGAGATCCGATCTTACTTGCAGCCATTACGGCAAATGCAAGTGGAGCAAAGAATATTATCAATCAACCATTTTGGGATATGTACATGGTAATGGGGGGTTCTGGTATTACGATTGGATTAATGATTGCAATCTTTTTAACTTCAAAAAGGAGTGACTATCGAGCAGTTGGTAAACTCTCAATTATGCCAGGTGTATTCAATATCAATGAAACACTCATATTTGGATTGCCAATTATGTTAAATCCCATCTTAGCAATACCCTTTGTTACAGCACCATTGATAACTGGAACAATCGGATATTTTGCGACCAAATGGGGATTTGCAGCCATTGCTACAGTTGCGATTCCATGGACGACACCTCCAATATTAAGTGGCTTTTTAGCGACAAATGGCAATATAGGTGCAGTCATAACACAAATCATTTGTATTGTTGTAGCAACTTTGGTTTACTTACCATTCGTGATGATTTCAAACAAACAAAATGGGGTTAATTAAAAAGGGGAGCTTAGGCTCCTTTTTTTAATTGATTTTTGTTGGTTTAATGGCTCTTCTTAATTGTTTGAGGGATGCTTCAACTTCTTCTTCATGTTGAATGGCAACGCCAATATACAGTAAGTCAATCAAAGCCAATTGAGATATCCTAGAAGAAAGGGCTTCTGAGCGATACTTTGTTTCCTCAGAAACTGATACCAACATCACATCTGCTTGTTCAGCTATTTTAGACATTGGAAAACTTGTTATAAGAATTATTTTAACATGATTCTCTTTTAAAACATCAACAATTTCCAAAGTATCTTTATTCATGCCTGAATGACATATAACAATGGCACAATCATGTTCATTTAAATGGGATGCTTCAATCAATTGTAAATGTTTATCAATGGTAAAAATACAAGTTAAGTGTGTACGAATAAATTTATGATAAGCATCAAATGCAACAACAACAGACCCCCCTAACCCAAAGAATGCAAGGCGATTGGTATTGCCAATATAGTCAACAGCTTGTTGATAAGCATTAAGGTCAAACAAGGTTTGGGTATCATTTAATGATTTTATATTGGATTCAAATACTTTTCTCACGACATCATCATGACTATCGGTAGAGGATACATGTTCATGAAATGTGTTACTGAAATGACTTTTTGTGACACTTGCAACAAGTGCAAGTTTGAATTCTTGGAAGCTAGAAAAACCTATTTTCTTAGAGAAACGAGAAATGGTTGCAATGGAAACATTGAGTTCTTTGGCCATATCATTAATTGTTAAAAATGAAACACGTTCAGGATTTTCTAAAACAAAGTCTATGATTGTTTGTTCACTCTTTGAAAGAAATGGGTACTGTTTTTTTAAATCTAGGACAATGTGGTTATTTTGCATATATAGCCCCCTTTTTTTCATTATATCATAATTAACGCAAATCAGGTATAGTTCTATGTTTTGATGGTTTGTTTGTTTTTAACAAATATCAACATTTTATGTTTTAATAATAATTATATAATGTGGAAATTAATAGGATAAGTAGAAACATGTAAATAATTATCATTTACTATTGATTAATTGAAAACAATTTACTATAATGGATTTATGAAAGGGGTGTCAGTATGCAAGTAGGACTTATTGGGTTAGGTAAGATGGGCTTAAATGTTGCACAAAATTTAAAAGAGAAAGGATATGATGTAAAAGGATATGATTTAAGTGAAGATGCATTGATACAAGCAAGAGATGTTGGTGTTGATTGTTATCAAACAGTTCAATCATTTGTTCAATCACTTGAAACACCACGTGTGATTTGGGTGATGGTACCTTCAGGAGAACCAACAGACCATATTGTTGGCCTGGTATCTGATCAATTGAATCCTGGTGATGTCATCATTGAAGCAGGTAATTCAAACTATCAAAGTACACTTGCTTTATCAAAAAAAGTAAAAGCAAAAGGCATTCATTTTATTGATGTGGGAACGTCTGGTGGCATGTCTGGTGCAAGACATGGTGCGTGTTTGATGATTGGATGTGAAAAGAGTTTGTTTCAAACATATGAGCCATTGTTTAAAGCCATTGCATGTGTTGATGGTTACATGTATGCTGGTGAAAATGGGAGTGCACACTTCCTGAAAATGGTTCATAACGGTATTGAATATGCCATGATGCAAGCCATAGGTGAGGGCTTTGAACTACTTAAAAAGAGCCCTTTCGAATATGATTTAGAGGCAGTTGCAAGTGTTTGGAATCATGGGTCAGTTATTCGAGGGTGGTTAATGGAACTAACACAAAACGCTTTTTCAAAAGATCCACAATTAGCTACGTTGAAAGGTATTGTTCATTCTTCAGGGGAAGCAAAATGGACAGTCGAAACTGCATTGGCGCTACAAGTGCCAATTCCTGTTATTTCAACATCGACATTTATGCGATTTAGAACATTAGAAGAAGATAATTTTGGCGCCAAACTTGTTGCAGCACTTAGAAATGAATTTGGTGGCCATGCAGTCATTAAAAAATAAAGAAAGGGGATTTAAAACATGACTCATATCACAGTATTACAAGCATTTCTAATTGCATCATGGGTTGGTGTCGTCCAATCAAGATCACTAGGATATGCTACACTAACACTTCGCTTTAGTCCACTAATGACAGGCCTTGTTGCAGGTCTTGTCATGGGAGATGTTGCACAAGGGATGATTATTGCAGCAACCATTCAGCTCATTTACATGGGGGCAATTGCACCAGGGGGTAGTATGCCAAGTGAACCTGCGGTAGCGACAGCCATTGCGGTACCAGTTGCGATACTAGCGGGATTAAAACCTGAAGAATCAATTATGATTGCAGTTCCAGTTGGTCTTTTAGGAAGTTACTTATATCAATTCCGTTTCTTTTTAAACACATTGCTGACACCAACAATTGATAAATACGCAGAAAAACTTAATGATCGTGGGTTAACATTTTCGATTATTTGGCTACCAATACTCATTGGTTATACATTGTTTACAGTGTTGGTATTTATTGCATTGTACTATGGGGCTCCAGTTATTGCAGATGTTACATCATCAGCATCAGGAAGTACACTTTTCCACGTATTGACAGTGATTGGTGGAGGACTTGCAGCCCTTGGGATTGGTCTTATTATTCATGTTATTGGTAAAAAAGGGCTGATTGTATTTTTCTTTCTAGCTTATTTCATGAGTGTGAGTTTAAACTCATTGGGGATTAATACTGTTACATATGCAATTTTTGGTTCAATATGTGCAGTATTGTATATCATGTTTGCATCTGATAAGGAGGAAGCATAATGGAAAATCAAGATCTTAAAGTACTTAATCCTAACTATCCTGAAACATTAACTGATCGTGATATTTTAAAATCTTGGGCACGTTGGTGGTGGGCAAATGAAATACCACATTCATTTGATCGTATGATTGCTTCTTCAATGTTGTTTGGATTAATGCCTAATTTACGTAAACTATATAAAGACGAAGAAGAATTAAAAGAAGCATACAAACGCCACTTACTCTTTTTTAACACTCAAGCCGTATGGGGTGGTGGTACTTTAACAGGAATCAGTTTATCGCTTGAAGAAGCACGAGCGAAAGCATTGGCAGAAGGAAAAGAAGCTGTATCTCCTGAAATCATCAATAGTACCAAAGTAGGTCTTATGGGGGCTCTTGCTGGTATTGGAGATGCCATTGACTCAGGGACAGTTCAATACATTTTCATTGCCGTGGCATTACCTTGGGCACTTGAAGGGAATCCGATGGGGGCATTATTTCCGTTTATTGGATTTACATTAGCAACATTCATTTATGGTTACTACTTTACAAAAACAGGTTACCGATTGGGGCGTAATGCAGCACTTGAAATTGTTTCAGGTAAACGTATCCAACGTATCATTGATGGATTATCTGTATTAGGGTTATTTATGATGGGTATTCTTGCAGGAAATTATGTCAAAATATCTTCAAGCTTAAAGTTCACGATTTCACAAAAAGAATTTGTTGTACAAGAACTCTTAGATAAAATATTACCAGGGGCATTGCCTTTACTAGCCGTTATGTGTATCTACTTTTACTTTGATCGTAAAGGGTTAAAAATTACGAGAGCACTACTTGGATTAACCATTGTTCTAGGTGTTCTTGCTTGGATTGGTATTTTGTAATGACACGTATGATTGTGGTTGCAAGTCATGGCGATTTTGCAAAAGGATTGATTCAAAGTAGTGAACTGATCATTGGTCCAAGTGAAGATGTTTATGGTATTGGGTTTTATCATGGGGATTCTGTTGAAACACTAAAGGCAAATATTGAACAGTATCTCATTAAAGCAAAAAATGAAACAAAAGAAGTATTGGTACTTGTTGATTTATTTGGCGGTAGTCCATGTAATGTTGCTTTAGGATTACTTAAAGACTATGATCATGATGTGATTACTGGTGTGAATATGGGTATGTTGATTGAGGCAATTTCAATGACAGACATGTCACGTGTTGACATTGTAGAACACTTAGAAAACGTAGCCAAAGAGAGTATTCGTGTTTACAATAAAAAGGCATTTGAAAGGAGAGAATAGTATGGGGAAAATACAATTAGCACGCATAGATGACCGCTTGATTCATGGGCAAGTGATGACCAAATGGTCAAAAGGATTAGGTACAAATGCTCTTTATATAGTGGATGATGAGGTGGCAAAAGATGATTTTATGAAAACCATTTATGTGAATACCAATTCATCATCAGGTGTTAAAATTAAAGTATACAGTGAACAAGAAGTTGTGGATGCATGGCAAACAGATGAGTTTGGTAAAGACAATGCGATTTTGCTTTACAAAAGTGCAAAAAGTGTTCTATCAACTATTGAAAAAGGATTGCCAGTTAAAGAAGTAAACGTTGGTGGCTTATCAAAAAAAGGGGATGCTCGTTTTATTATCAGTAGTGTTGCATTAACCAAAGAAGATGAACAAACCCTTCAAACCATTGCAAGTCAAAACATATCTGTTTATTTCCAAACCGTACCAGATACTAAAAAAGTGTCATTAACGGATGCACTTAAATAACCATGAAAATAGCTGTTATAAATTCTAGTAGTTTTGGTCAAGTGTTTAAGGAACATGATCAATTACTCAAGACTTATGGAGAAGTGACATATTTTACGGTTGAAAGTCACACAAGAGGAAAAGAGCTTGCGGATTTATTGATGGGTTATGAAATCATTATATCGAGTGTGACGCCATTTTTTGATGAAGCATTTTTTGAACATAAAGATCATACAATGCTCATATCAAGGCATGGTATAGGTTACAACAATATTGATGTTGATGCAGCAAAAAAACACGGAGTGATTGTAACAATTGTTGATGCTTTAGTGGAACAAGAAGCAGTTGCAGAACAAGCAGTGACACTGTTGCTTGGTGTTACTAGACAAACCATACAATCTTCGATTGCTGTAAAAGAGGATAAGTGGTCAATACGACATCATTTTATGGGCATTGAAATCAAATCTAAAACGGTGGGTATTATCGGATATGGTAACATTGGTTCACGGGTAGGTGAAATCTTACATTTTGGTTTTGGAGCTAAGATTTTGGCATATGATCCTCATGCAAAAGTGTTACCTCATTACGTTGAGTCTGTAGATTTGGAAACATTGTTAAAAGAGTCAGATGTCATATCTTTGAATGCATCTTTGAATGATCAAAGTCGTCATATGTTGGATAAAAAAGCATTTAGTTTTATGAAAAAAGGTGTGTACATTGTGAATACGGCAAGGGGTGAATTGATTGACGAAGATGCGCTTATAGATGCTCTTTTAAAAGGCGTTGTTGCGGGTATTGGTTTGGATGTTGTTGAAGGAGAACCAATTGATTGTCATCATCGATTACTGACCTATCCTAACGTACTTATAACACCGCATACATCTGCTTATACTTATGAGTGTCTAAGGGGTATGGGTGAAAAAGTACTGGACGATATTGCTTGTGTTTTAAATCAAAAAAAACCAAGAAATACAGTGACTTGATATGTATGAATTAATTATATTTGATATGGATGGACTCATGTTTGATACTGAAAAAATTGCGTACCAAGCATGGTTTAATGCTAGTCTTACATTTGGGTTTTCATTTGACTTAGATGTTTTTAAGCAATTTATAGGGCGATCTGAGAAAGATATCATCAATCATATCATGACCCATTTTAAGGTATCTTTTGAAGAAGCATCGTCATGGCGAAAAGCCATGAAAGAAGATAAATTAAAACAAATCCAAGCATTAAAAAAAGTCCCCGTTAAAACAGGGTTATATGAGCTTATTTCGTACCTTAAAACAACGTCAATTCATCTTGGACTTGCATCATCAAGTCAAAGACATGTGATTGATCATTATCTCTCGTTAACAAACTTAACAGATGTTTTTGACTATATCATCTCGGGAGAAGATGTTAAAACAAGTAAACCTGATCCAACTATTTTTTTAGAGGTAGTTGCTCATTTTGGTGTCAATAAGGATAAAGTGTTGGTTTTAGAAGATTCATTATTTGGGATTCAAGCTGCAAGGCAAGGTGAGTTAGACGTGTGGTTAGTGCCAGATTACTTGAGTAAAGTAGAAATGGGCATAGAAGATGTTGAAACATGTGTTGATTTATTAGAAGTCAAACAAAAGCTAAGGAGTTTAATATGAAAAAGGTATTGGTTACACCTAGGTCCTTTGGGATAGAAGACCAAAGACCGTTTCAATTGTTAGAATCAAATGGGTATCAAGTCATTACAAACCCATATAAACGTATACTTACTAAAGAAGAAATGATGTTGTTAATAGAAGATGTAGATGCAGTTATTTTAGGTGTTGATCCAATGGATCAAGATGTCATTGACAAGGCAAAGAAGTTAAAAAGCATTTCAAAATATGGGGTAGGATTAGATAATGTAGATGTTGCTTATGCAAAGCAAAAAGGCATTGATGTCAGTATCACACTTGGTGCAAATGCACGATCAGTTGCAGAATATACAGTGGGGCTCATGTTGGCTGTTTGTCGTAAAATCGTTTCTATTGATCATCAATGTCGACAAAAAGATTGGTCAAAAAATAAAACAATCAATCTCTACCAAAAAACAATAGGACTTATAGGGTTAGGGCATATTGGTAAGGAAGTTGTGCAATTATTAAAAGGGTTTGATTGTCATATTTTGGCAGTTGATCAAGTTGAAGACGAAGATTATGCAAGACAAAACAATGTGACTTATACAACTTTATCCTATTTGCTTGAACATGCAGATGTCGTAAGTGTTCATGTACCTTTAGTACCTCAAACCCATCATATGATTGGGGCAAAAGAGCTAAGTCAAATGAAAAAAACTGCCATTATCATCAATACTTCAAGAGGTGGGATTATTGATGAAACAGCACTAATCGAAGCGCTAAACTCAGGTGCAATTTATGGTGCTGGTCTTGATGTGTTTGAACATGAACCACTCACAAATGAAGCATTACTTTCACTGCCACAAGTTGTTTTAGGTACTCATTGTGCTGCATCATCGGTTGATGCAATTTCACAAATGGGCATACAGTCAGTTGAGAATATTTTGAAAGGAGAAAAAAATGGATAAACTAGAGCTGTTAGCACAATTAAAAAAAGAGAAAATCGTTGCTGTTGTGAGAGCCGATTCAATTGAACATGCTGTTTCATATGCTTTAGCAGCGTATGAAGGAGGGATTCGATTCTTAGAAATAACGATGACAATACCAGGAGCTATTGATGTCATTAAACAACTAAAAGCCATGCAAATAAATGATATGATTATTGGTGTTGGTACTGTTTTAGATGAAGCAACAGCTAGTCAAAGCATGAATGCGGGTGCACAGTTTGTAGTACTTCCTCATTTCGATGAACAAATTGTTCGAACTTGTAATAAAAGACGCATACCTGTTATGACAGGCGCCATGTCAATAAAAGACGTGATGCTTGGCTTAGAGTTTGGTGTAGATGTCATCAAATTATTTCCAGGGGGCTCATTTGGTCCAAAACTAATAAAGGATTATAAAGGACCATTACCGCAAGCTCAGTTTATGCCAACAGGTGGCGTAGCATTAGAAAATATAAAAGAGTGGCTAAATCAAGGTGCTTATGCTGTTGGCATTGGTGGTAATCTTGCAAAAGATGCAAAGAATGGTGACTATTCTTGTGTCATTGGTGAGGCTAAAAAATATGTGGATCAAATTCGTGCATACAATGAAACATCTCTATGAGGTGTTTTTTTATG
>CAZWEF010000021.1:0-25629 GCA_964632125.1 uncultured Erysipelotrichales bacterium | reverse complement strand
GCGGCGAAGATAGTTGGTTCTCCAGCAAAAATAGCACATTGCCAGTCTTTTTTTTTTCCTTTTGCACCTTCTGGGTGCTTTTTTTCATAAGAAAAGGCTCATTTCACGAGCCTTAGTCTATATCGATAATCGTGTCTTTTTCTGAAGATAAATACGCTGCTTCTACAACTCTTTGCGCCTGTAGGGCATCTTCAAATCTAGCAATATCATCATTGTTGATACCTGAGCTTAGTTCATCTGCAAAAGCAAGCAATGTTGCCATGTGTAAATCAACAAAACTACCAGTGTTCGTATAGTAATGCATTGTTTCAGGATAATTCTTTGCATTGATTAAAACTGTTTGGTCTTTTTTAAAATCATAATGTTCAATGATTTGTGGTTTTGATGAATCAAAGGCATAGCTACCATGTTCGCCATAAACAATAAGCGTTGTGGATTGAAATTGTTGTGCATAAATACGTGAAACTGTTAATCTTCCTTTAATGCCATTTTTTTGAACCATGCTTAGCTCTGAAATTTCATCAACACTAGTTCTATCAATGAAGTGAATAGCTGTTTTGGCGTCAACTGACTTTGTTTGGCCAAACAAGTAGTGGATCATATCAATTGAATGGACACCTAAATCAAGTAGTGCACCACCACCTGACTCACTTAGTGTACGCCACTTTCCTTTTCTAGTTGGATCTAGGTAGCTTTTATGATACATGGTAGTATCAAAACCAATAATCGGACCTATTTCTCCCTGTGCTAACAATATTTTGAGTAACTGAATAGCTGGTGTAAAACGGTATACAAGTGCTACGGCATTTTTAGTGTTGGTTTGATTTACTAAATTAACAGCCTCTTGCGTATTTAATACAGATTCAGTTATTGGCTTTTCACAATAGATTGCTTTTTTTGCTTTGATTGCTTCTTTGATGTAAGTTAAGTGAGCATCATTCGGAGAGCAAATATCGATGAAAGCAAGTTCTTTATCAGTTAGTATATCTTCTAAGTGATTTGTATAAAGAGTTCCTAAGGGAACTCTTTTTTCACTTCTTGAATAAACTGATTTTAAATTTAAATCAAAATTAAAATCTTTATACAGATTCGCATTAAACGCTGCATTTGCATGCGTTTTAGCAATTGATCCATAACCAATTATCGCAAAGTGAATGTTTTTCATTTTATTCACCGATGAATGGTTGAACTAAAGCAACAACTTCTTCAGCAGTTGATTGTTCAAGTGCTTGACTAGCTAGTGTTTCCATTTCCTTTTTAGAGAGTGTTGCTAGTAAAGATCTTGCTGGTAGGATTGAGCTAGCAGACATTGAGAACTCATCTAAGCCTAGACCTAATAGAAGAGGAAGTGCCATTAACTCACCTGCCATTTCACCACACATACCTGTCCATTTACCTTCTTTATGGCTTGCATCAATAACTAATTTAATTAATCTTAGAATGCTAGGGTTATATGGTTGATATAAATATGAAACACGTTCGTTCATTCTATCAGCAGCCATTGAATATTGAATTAAATCATTTGTACCAATACTGAAGAAATCTACTTCTTTGGCGAATTGATCAGCAAGAATTGCAGATGCTGGAATTTCAACCATCATACCAACTTGTAAGTCAGAACCAACAGTGATATGTTCCTTCTCTAATTTTTCTTTTTCTTCAAATAAAATCGCTTTTGCTCGTCTTAATTCCTGAATAGTTGCAATCATTGGGAACATAATACCTAGTTTACCAAAGGCACTTGCTCTAAGCAAAGCTCTAAGTTGTGTTCTAAATAATGGTTCATCTTCTAAACAAATACGAATTGCACGGTAACCCAAGAAAGGATTTTCTTCATGTGGGAGTTTTAGATACGGCAATGATTTATCCCCACCAATATCCAATGTTCTTACAACAACTAGTTTCCCTGCCATTGTTTCTAATACTTCCTTATAGGCTTCAAATTGTTCCTCTTCAGTTGGCATAGATGATTTACCCATATAAAGAAACTCAGTACGATAGAGACCTACACCTTCTCCACCATTTTCTGCAACACTTTTTGCATCTTCAGGATTACCAATATTTCCTGACAGCTCAACATGATGGCCATCTTTAGACAAAGATGGACTATCTTTTAGTTTTGCCCATTCTAGTTTTTGAGCTTCATAAATTGAAATCTTTTCTTGATAAACTTTAATTTGATCTTCAGATGGATTAATAATGATGCAACCCGCTTTACCATCAAGAATCATTAAATCACCATCTTCAACATCTTCTAAAATACTTTTAGTTCCAACAACAGCAGGAATTTCTAAACTTCTAGCCATAATAGCTGAATGTGATGTTCTTCCACCAATATTGGTAGCAAAGCCTTTAACAAAACGACGGTCTAATTGAGCAGTGTCCGATGGTGTTAAATCGTGAGCAACTACAATAACCTCTTGATCAATTTGAGAAGGGTCTGGAAGTTTTTTTCCAAGTAGTGTCGCTTTAAGACGTGTAGTGACATCTTTTATGTCTGCAGCACGTTCTCTCATATATTCATCGTCCATCATTTCTAGCATGTTAATGAACATTGCAGCAACTTCTTCAAGTGCAAACTCAACATTTACTTTTGAATTTTCAATCATTGAAACAATTTGATCTTTCATTTCAGGATCCTTTAAAACAAGAACGTGGGCATCAAATACAGACGCTTCATCTTCTGACAACGATTTTAATGCACGCTCTTTAATTTTAATGAGTGCTAGCTCAGTTTTGGCAATCGCCTCATCTAAACGTTCAATCTCACTTTTAGTATCTTCTATAGTTCGTTTTGTAACGCTTAAATCTGGTAAAACTAAACGATATGCTTTTGCTATCGCATAGCCATTTGATGCACCAATTCCATTTATCATTTACCTATACCTCCATATAATTATAGATATATTGTACTATAATACTCGATAATAATAAAGCACTTTCATTATTATCATAACAAATCTTGTTATATCAAATATCTTTGATATAATATAAGAAGGAGGGATTTGTATGAAACAATATATCGGGATTGATTTAGGAGGTACAAATATTCGTGTCATGCGAGTAACAGAAGATGGAAACATTCTACATGAAGTCAAACAACCAACAGATGTTAATAAAGGTATTAACCAGTTGGTAGATAAAATGATTCAAATGATTGAAGATGTTAATTCACCAGAAGTGCAAGGGATTGGGATTGGTGTACCAGGACCAGTAGATACAAAACGTGGACTTGCAATTCAAGTAACCAATATACCTGGATTTGCAGACTATCCAATAGGGAAAGTCATTCAAGATCGCTTTGATTTACCAACTTATGTTGACAATGATGCTAATGTTGCAGGCTTAGCTGAAGCTGTTTTAGGTGCTGGAAAAGGGAAGAGTATTGTTGAGTATGTGACGCTATCGACAGGTATTGGTGGCGCATTGATTGTGAATCAACAACTTGTATCAGGACAACGTGGCTGTGCAGGAGAAATTGCAAACATTATCGTAAAACCAGACGGAGACTTAATTGGTTCATTAAACAAAGGTGCGCTTGAAGTTGAGGCAAGTGGAACTGCACTGGTTAGAAAAGCAAATGAGCAATTAAACCAACCAATCGAACATGCTGGGCAAGTGTATCAGTTGGCTCATGAAGGTAATGTTAAAGCAAAAGCTTTAGTAGATGAACAAATTGATTTAATTGCAAGAGGACTTGCAGCCATAGCACATGTTGTTGACCCTGATGTCTTTGTTTTAGGTGGTGGATTGATGAAGTCAAAAGAATACTTCTTAGATGCATTGAAACAGCGATTTGATGGATACATTTTAGGCGTTATGAGAGGTCATACTCAAATTGTAGAAGCAAAACTAGATGATCCGGGTGTGATTGGTGCAGCAATGCTACCGATGACCAATAGTCATCGTTATGAATACTAACAATGAGCAATCATTGTTTTTTTATTGCAAGTAAGGGTAGCTTATGTTATACTGTGTATAGCAAAGCTTGTGTTAAACACATGAGGAGGTAAAAAGTGAGTAGTCAATTACGAAAAGGCGCTTTGGATATTTGTATTTTATCACTTTTAAAGCGAAAACAAATGTATGGATATGGATTGAAGGTAGCCATTCAACCGATGATGGAGTTAAGTGAAAACACACTTTATCCATTATTAAGGAGACTTGAAAATGAAGGTTATTTAACGACATTTGATGAAGTTTCAGATGAGGGAAGAGCACGTAAATATTACAAGGTGACACAACAAGGTATCAGACATCTTGAGTTGATGATCCAAGAATGGAATGATTTCAAGCAAAAAGTTGATAAAATTATTGTGGAGGGGTACTATGACTAGATATCAGTATTTAAAAGCATTGGATAAAGCATTGTCAAAAAAACTATCAAGTAAAGAGGTTGAAGATACGATTAATTATTATGATGGTTATTTTGAAGAGGCAATAGATTATGGTAAAAATGAACATGAACTCATGACGGAGCTCGGATCTCCAGAAAAACTTGCCGAATCAATACTAGAAGAACTCGGCACAGACAATAAGTTTAACGAATCTAAAAATGTCTTTACAACAGTATCTGATTGGATTCAAAGACAAACAAGAAAAAAAGAGTATGTTTCTTTTGAACCATTAGTAATTGAAAACTATCAAGGCATTCATAAAATTCATGTTTCATTGGTATCTGGACATATTGAACTAGGGATGTCTCGTGATAATATGATACATGTGTCATATCAAAATCTAAGCGATGAGCTATTTGATTTTCATTATGATGAAGTAACTAAAGAACTGGTTTTTAAAGAACGAAACAATGAGTTGTTAAAAAAATATTTAAATGTTAAAATTCTATTACCAAAAGCACAAGATTTAGATATTAATTTGAGTTCATTAAATGGCTCTATAACCATCCAAACCAATGAAGATATTCAAATGACTCAATTAAATGTGCATGTTGTTCATGGTGCATTGAAAATAAATGGGGTACATGCTTCAACTTTAATCACAGATCAGATAAGTGGTCATACATATATGGATGGTCTTGTTTGTCACCGACTTACGTGTAAAACAGTTCATGGATCAATGACTGTATTGTTCAAGCAAGATGATCGTCACTACAGTGTCGTGGCTAGTACAGTTGTTGGGAAGGTCGACCTTTTTGGTAGGGGAACAACACATTACCAAGGAAATAATCAAGGTGAATCAAATCGTGATGAAACACAAAACACCAAAGTCCAACTATCCACAGTTACGGGTGCGATTAAGGTAGGGTATAGCCTGTAGATTATTTGACAAAAACAAAGTAATATGCGATAATATCTAAGGCGTGTTATCAATTTGAGCAAGAGCCACATCTGGGAAACCATTTTTGTGCGATTGCTTTTTTATTTTAGGAAAGGAGCGTTTAAGATGTTTTGTCTATTTAAATTAGAAAACATGAGTCAGGACACTTTGGATGCAGGAAATAACGATGCATAAATCCGAATGGGAAATCATCAATGTACTTAATAATAGTGCCATGATTGTAAAAAACGAACATAAAGAAATGGTCGTATTCAAACAAGGTATCGCTTTTGGCAAGAAAAAAGGAGAACGTGTCTTATTAGATCATGACATTGAAAAGAAATTTGAATGTCATGTGCCCGTTGGACAATTTAACAATGTTGTGAATGGTTACCCTGAACATATTGTCGATGCAGTTTCAATTGCAGTGGGTATTTTACAAGCGCAGATTAGCCAAAGTATCAATCAAGAAAGTTTACTTGCATTCATTGATCATTTGGCAGCTTGCTTTGGACGGATTGAAAAAAACATGGATATTGAAAACTTCTTTTATTATGAAACTAAGATTTTGTATCCCAAAGCATATGACATTGCAACACAACTTGCAATCGGTATTCAACAACAAACAACCTTTATTATTCCTGAAACAGAAGTGGCTTACTTGGCACTGCATATCCAAAACATAGAAGGCAATATGCCAAGACAACTCATGGATAGTTTAAATGCAATCGTGTTTTTGATTGATGAAATGCTTAGTCACGATTATCAAATGACAATGGATAAAGAGTCATATGCTTATAGTCGGTTTTTAATCCATTTGAAATTATTGATTAAACATGTTTATGATCGCATTACACAAACAAAAATTGATTTATCAGAAATGGTTGAAAAGAAATACCCATATGAATACGGTATTGCGCTAAAAATCAAAGCGATTATTGAACAAGAACTGGATTTTCATTTAAGTGATGATGAATCCGCCTATATTGCCATTCATTTATTGAATGTGAGTAGCGACGTGTTATCGAAAGAGCAATAGTCAGAAACCACAGTGTTTTTGGCTATTTTTTAAAGGAGGGAAACGATGATTGATTTAAGTAAAATGACAACTGAAACAAGAAACCCCAAAACGATGGATTTAGATCAAATGAGTGGTGTAGAAATAGCGACAATGATGAATCAAGAAGACTTCAGTGTTGTTGTTGGGGTACAAAAAGAAGTACTTAAAATAGGGCAATTAATTGAAATTGTGGCACAAGCCTTTAGACAAGGCGGACGCCTTATTTATGTTGGTGCTGGTACAAGTGGTCGTCTAGGACTATTGGATGCGGTTGAGTGTCCACCAACATTTGGTGTCGATTTTAATCAAGTAATTGGTCTCATTGCAGGAGGAGAACAAGCATTTGTAAAAGCGGTCGAGGGGGCCGAAGATAGTGAGACTTTGGCAATAGAAGATTTAAAGAACTGTCACTTAACCTCAAATGATGTTGTGATTGGAATCGCTGCAAGTGGTAGAACACCATATGTAAAAGGTGCACTTAACTATGCATCGTCGCTTGGTTGTCAAACTGGTGCTATTAGCAATAATCAACATGCAGAGATTTCACCACTTGCGGATATTGCTATAGAATTAAATGTTGGACCAGAAGTATTAACAGGTTCTACAAGACTAAAATCAGGAACATCTCAAAAAATGGTTTTAAACATGATTTCAACAGGTGCTATGGTATTAACTGGTAAAGTTTACCAAAACTTAATGGTTGATGTGCAACAAACCAATAAAAAATTAGAAGCACGAGCAAAACGAATCGTTATGCAAGCAACAAATGTAGATGAGCATGTGGCAACAGATGTATTAATGCAGGCTAATGGTCATGTTAAATTAGCAATTGTGATGATTTTGATGGATTGTGATCAAAACATGGCAAAACAATTATTAAAAGAATCAAAAGGACATATTAAACAAGCAATTAAGGGGGAAATAAAATGACACATTTAGAATTATCGAAAGTATTGGTTGAGTTACTAGGGGGCAAAGAGAATATTATCTCAGTAACCAACTGTATGACGCGTTTACGCTTAAAAATTAAGAATTTAGATTTGGTTCAGGTTGAAACAATTAAATCAACAGAAGGTGTTATGGGTGTTGTTTTTGATGCGGGTGTACAAATCATTGTTGGGCCTGGAAAAGCACAAAAAATGAAAGATATTTTTGTTAAAGAACTCGGTGTAACTGAACTTGGATCTGCAGGTGTTGAAGTTGAAGCGTCAAATCAAGATTGGCAAGCCAATAAAGATAAAATAAAACAAAATCAAAAGCATTCACCAATTAAGGACGGTCTAAAGCTGATTTCAAATATTTTTATTCCGTTATTACCTGCAATTATTGCAGCTGGGTTATTTAATGGTTTCGCAAGTTTACTTGCTCAGTTAGGTAAACAAGGGGTCATTAATATTGCATCAGGTAAATGGTTTTTGATTCAAACCATATTTTCATTAATCGGATCAGGGTTTTTAGGCTATTTTGCGATTTTCACAGGGATCAATGCAGCCAAACAATTTGGTGCGACTGAGGCATTGGGTGGTATCATTGGTGCTATTTCTATTGCACCAGCAATTGATACAATTTCTAAAGCTTTGGGATGGTTCAATGAAGCTGAACGTTTAAACTCAGTTTTAATCTCAGGTAAAGGTGGGATTATAGGCGTTATCTTTGGTGTTTGGATTTTATCATTAATTGAAAAAAGATTACGTAAAGTTATACCTGACACTTTGGATTTGATTTTAACGCCTACGATTACATTATTGATTACTACCTTATTAATGGTATTTGCATTGATGCCTTTAGCAGGTGTTGTTTCAGACTTATTAATGGTTGTTTTGGATTTCTTCATTCAATCAACTAACCCAATCATGCAAGTGATTTCAGGCTTTGTCTTAGCTGCTATGTTTTTACCGATGGTATTACTTGGTTTACACCATGGCTTAATTCCAATATATGCCATTCAATTAGAGACAGCGGGTGCTGTATCATTGTTCCCGGTTTTAGCAATGGCAGGAGCTGGCCAAGTTGGTGCGGCTATTGCGATTTATGTGAAAGCGCGTCGTGTTAAAAATGAACGCTTAAAAGCTGTCATCACCGGTGCATTACCAGCAGGTATTCTTGGTGTTGGTGAACCGTTAATCTATGGGGTAACTTTACCACTTGGTAAACCATTTATTACGGCAGGTATTGGTGCAGGATTTGGGGGTGCATTTATTATGATGATGGGGGTTGCAGCGACAGCTTGGGGACCTTCAGGTATTGTTGCCATCCCATTGATGAATGGTTTAGATGCGATGTTATACTTTGCGATTGGCTTAGTTGTATCATATGTTGCAGGGTTTATCATCACTTATGTTTTTGTAAAAGATAGTGAAGTAGAGGCTGTATAAGTAAGGGAAGGCTTGGTTTAAAACTAAGTCTTTTTTATTTACAAAAAAGCTTGATTTAAGCGAAGATATTTGGTAAAATTGTAATGTTGACACGCAGAGATGTGCAAGGTTGTTGAGACGCCGGTAAACGTTGTCATGGCCGGGTCTTGGGTAATTTGTACGGAGCGAGTCTATTTAGAAAATAGGCGAAGGGAGGCTTAAACATGGCAAATCAAAAAATCAGAATCAAATTGAAAGCGTATGAGCACAAAACATTGGATGCATCTGCACAAAAAATTGTAGAGGCAGCAAAACGTTCGGGTGCGCAGGTAGTTGGTCCAGTACCATTACCAACTGAGAAAGTTGTGTACACAGTTATTCGTGCGGTACATAAATACAAAGATTCACGTGAACAATTTGAAATGAGAACTCACAAACGTTTAATCGATATTGTGAATCCAACACCTGAAACAGTTGATTATTTAACTCGTTTAGAATTACCAAGTGGTGTTGAAATTGAAATTAAGTTATAAGAAAGGTAAGGTGTAACTCATGAAAGGAATCTTAGGACGTAAACTAGGGATGACTCAAGTGTTTACAACAGATGGTAAACTCATTCCGGTCACTGTTGTGGAAGCGACGCCAAACATTGTGTTGCAACATAAAACAATGGCAAACGACGGCTATGAAGCGGTTCAAGTCGGTTTTGAAGACAAACGCGATGGTTTGAGCAATAAACCTGAAAAAGGTCATGTTGCAAAAGCGAACACAGCACCTAAGCGCTTCATTAAAGAAATTCGTGGTAACGAATTGATGAGTTATGAAGTTGGCAGTGCAATCACTGTGAATGTGTTTGTTGCTGGTGAAGTAGTGGATGTACAAGGTGTGTCAAAAGGGAAAGGATATCAAGGGGCTATTAAACGCCACGGGTTCTCAATCGGACCTAAAGCGCATGGTTCTGGATACCACCGTGGTATTGGTTCTATGGGATCAATCGATGGCGCACACATTTTCAAAGGTAAAAAAATGGCAGGGCAAATGGGTCATGTAACAAGAACTGTTCAAAACCTAGAAGTTGTTGCTGTTGATGAAGTAAACAATTTATTATTAATTAAAGGATCAGTTCCTGGTCCAAAACGTGGGCTTGTATATGTGCATGTTGCATCTAAAGCAGCAGGACAAATCAAACCTGTCTATGAATTGATTGACTATACGCCAGTGGCTGAGGTTGTAGAAGAAGCTACAACTGAAGTTGAAGTGGCTGAATAATTGGGAAGGGAGGACACATGATGAAAGTGACTGTGTATAACCAAACTGGTCAAAATGTAAAAGAAATTGAACTAAATGAATCAGTGTTTGGTATTGAACCACACAAACAAGCAATGTATGACATGGTGTTATTACAACGTGCATCGTTGCGTCAAGGAACACACAAAACAAAAACGCGTACTGAAGTTCGTGGTGGGGGCCGTAAACCATGGCGCCAAAAAGGAACAGGTAACGCGCGTCAAGGATCAATTCGTGCACCACAATGGGTAGGTGGAGGTCGTGTATTTGGACCAACGCCAAGAAGTTATGGTTTCAAAGTGAATCGTAAAGTGAGACGTTTAGCGCTTCGTTCGGCTTTGTCTTATCGAGTACTTGAAGAAGGATTGAAAGTTGTGGATCAAATTAGCTTTGATGCACCAAAAACAAAATCAATGCTTTCAGTACTTGAGGCATTAAGCTTAACAGGTAAAACGTTATTGGTATTAACTGAAGGTTGTGAAAATGTCTATTTGTCAGCTCGTAACTTGCCAGGTGTTGAAGTTGTGTTGGTAACGGATTTGAATGTACGT
Source organism: uncultured Erysipelotrichales bacterium (assembly GCA_964632125.1). Taxonomy (GTDB): domain Bacteria; phylum Bacillota_I; class Bacilli_A; order Erysipelotrichales; family CAZWEF01; genus CAZWEF01. The sequence continues at coordinate 15,100 of CAZWEF010000021.1, read as the reverse complement.
GATGTACTTCATTACACAAACTTAGTAATGTCAGAAGCGGCGATTCAACATGTTGAGGAGGTGCTTGCATGAGACATTTAGCAGATGTGATTAAAAAACCAGTGATTACTGAAAAAACATTTCAATTAAGCAATGAAGGATCTTGTGTTGTGTTTGATGTTGCAACAACTGCAAATAAAACAGAAGTGAAACAAGCTGTTGAATCTTTGTTTAAAGTAAAAGTTGAACGAGTTAATATTATGAATGTTAAACCAAAAAGTAAACGTGTAGGACGTTATGAAGGTTTAACACGTAAACGTCGTAAAGCAATCGTTGTATTAAAAGACGGTCATAAAATTCAATTATTGGATTAATTAAGTAACTATCGGAGTCAAGTCCGGAAAATAAGGAGGTAAAGTCATGCCAATTAAAAAGTATAAGCCGACCACGAATGGTCGACGTAACATGACGACATTAGTTTTTGATGAAATTACAACTAGTAAACCAGAAAAATCATTAACGGAACGTTTAACAAAAAAAGGTGGACGTAATAATCATGGTGTTATTACAGTTCGTCATCAAGGTGGAGGACATAAACGTCTTTACCGTATCATTGACTTTAAACGTAATAAAGATAATATTCCAGGTCGTGTAGCAACGATTGAATATGATCCAAACCGTTCAGCAAACATTGCGTTGATTAACTATGTTGATGGTGAAAAACGTTATATTCTTGCGCCTAAAGGATTAAAAGTTGGGTTAGAGATTATTTCTGGTGAACAAGTAGATATTAAAGTAGGAAATGCAATGCCACTTAAAAACATGCCTGAAGGGACAATCGTTCATAACGTTGAATTAACTCCAGGTCGTGGTGGGCAAATGGCACGTTCAGCTGGTGCTTATGCACAAATTCTTGGGAATGAAGAACGTTATGTTATCTTGCGTTTAACTTCTGGTGAAGTGCGTCGTGTTCTTGGAACATGTCGTGCAACTGTAGGGCAAGTTGGTAATGAAGATTATGGTCTTGTCAACTATGGTAAAGCCGGTCGTAATCGTTGGAGAGGTATTCGTCCAACTGTACGTGGTTCGGTGATGAACCCGAATGATCACCCACACGGTGGAGGGGAAGGACGTACTGGAATCGGTCGTGTTGCACCTTTAACACCATGGGGTAAAAAAGCTTTGGGTGTAAAAACAAGAAAAACCAAAAAACATTCGACACAATTAATTGTTCGTCGTCGTAATCAAAAATAGTTAAAGGAGGAATACTAATGGCACGCAGTTTAAAAAAAGGTCCATTCGCAGATGCTCATTTACTTAAAAAAGTAGATGCATTGAATGCAGTTGAGAAAAAAGAAGTCATTAAGACTTGGTCAAGAAGATCGACTATTTTCCCATCATTCATTGGGCATACATTTGCGGTTTATAATGGTAAAGAACATATTCCTGTTTATGTAACCGAAGATATGGTTGGACATAAACTTGGTGAGTTTGCTCCAACAAGACTTTATAAAGGTCACGATGCAGACGATAAAAAATCGAGAAGATAACCAGTGAGGAGGAAAAACAATGGAAAGTATTTCGACAAAAGCATCAGTTAAGATGATCCGAATCGCTCCTCGAAAAGTTCGTTTGATTGCTGATTTAGTAAGAGGTAAAGATATTCGTGAAGCATTGGCGATTTTGGATTATACGAATAAAGCATCTAGTCCAGTTGTTGCAAAGTTAGTTAAGTCTGCTGTTGCAAATGCTGTTAATAACAATGGTGCTGATGAAACAAAATTGTTTATTGAAAAAATCTATGTGGATGAAGGTCCAACATTAAAACGTTTTATGACTCAAGCTAAAGGGAGCGCACATCCTATTATGAAAAGAACGAGTCATATCACTGTATTTGTAGCAGAAAGATCATAAGTGAAAAGGAGGTTGCATTATGGGTCAAAAAGTTAGTCCTATTGGGCTTCGCGTAGGGATTATCAAAGATTGGGAATCAAGATGGTATGCTGATGACCAAAACTATGCGACGCTATTACATGAAGACATCAAAATTCGTGAATTTTTATCTAAAAAATTATCGAATGCTGCTGTTTCTCGTATTGAAATTGAACGTTCAAAAAATCGTGTAACGTTGTATATTCATACTGCTAGACCAGGAGAAATCGTTGGTAAGTATGGTGCTGCTGTAGAAGCGTTAAGCAAAGAATTAAACAAAATAGTTAAAGATAAATCAATCAACGTTAACATCGTTGAAGTGAAAAAACCTGAAATCGATGCACAACTTGTTGCATTTAGTATTGCAGAACAATTAGAAAATCGTGCTTCATTTAGAACTGTACAAAAACGTGCAATTCAACGTGCAATGAAAGCAGGAGCAAAAGGTATTAAAACAATGGTATCAGGACGTTTAGCAGGAGCCGATATGGCGCGTTCTGAAGGATATTCTGAAGGAAATGTACCTTTACATACATTGAGAGCGGATATTGATTACGCAACAGCGGAAGCAGATACAACTTATGGTAAGTTAGGAGTAAAAGTTTGGATTTGTAAAGGTGAAGTATTACCTACCAAACAGAAAGGGGATAAATAATTATGTTGATGCCAAAAAGAACGAAATATCGTAGACCACATCGTATCAAACACGAAGGGTTGTCAAAAGGCGGTACTACAGTTGATTTTGGTGAGTTTGGTCTTCAAGCACAATCAGGTGCATGGATTACAAACCGTCAAATAGAATCTGCGCGTATTGCGATGACTCGTTATATGAAACGTGGCGGAAAAGTTTGGATTAAAATATTCCCACATTTAGCTTTAACTAAAAAACCATTAGAAGTTCGTATGGGTTCCGGAAAAGGAGCGCCTGAGTCTTGGGTAGCTGTAGTAAAAAAAGGTCGAGTAATGTTTGAGGTTGGAGGCGTGAGCGAAGAAGTTGCTCGTGAAGCGTTAAGACTTGCATCGCATAAACTACCAGTAAAAACGAAAATTGTTAAAAAGGGTGAGTAATGATGAGAGCAGAAGAAATTAGAAAATTAAGTATTGAAGAACTTAATGCTAAAGTAGAAACCTTCAAAATTGAATTATTCGAACTAAGAATGAAAAAAGCTGTTGGCGAATTAGAAAATCCTGCAAAATTAAAAGAAGTTAGAAAAACGATTGCACGTATCAAAACAATCATTAAAGAAAAAGAATTGGAAAGATAGGGGGCAAAGTCATGGAAAGAAATCAACGTAAAGTTTATGTCGGTACTGTTGTATCTGATAAAAATGATAAAACGATTACTGTACAAGTTGAAACTCAAATCAAACATCCTCTATATGGTAAACGTGTTAAGTATTCAAAAAAATATCGTGCACACGATGAAAATAATGAAGCGAAACCTGGAGATAAGGTTCGTATCATGGAAACAAGACCATTATCGGCTACGAAACGTTTCCGTTTAATTGAAATTGTTGAAAAAGCAGTTATTATTTAGTTATTTGCTGAAGGGAGGTTTATGAGATGATCCAAAAAGAAACAAGATTAAAAGTTGCGGATAATACAGGTGCTAAAGAAGTCCTAGTTATTGGCCAACTCGGTGGATCGGTTAAAAAATTCTCGCATGTAGGAGATGTTGTTGTTTGTACAGTAAAACATGCTTCTCCAGGTGGCACAGTTAAAAAAGGTGATGTTGTGAAAGCAGTCATCGTTCGAACTGTTTATGCTACACGTCGTGAAAACGGATCTTATATTAAGTTTGATGATAATGCAGTGGTTATTATTAAAGATGATCGCTCACCAAGAGGTACACGTATTTTTGGTCCAGTCGCAAGAGAATTGCGTGAGAAAGATTTTATGAAAATCGTTTCTTTGGCACCAGAAGTATTGTAAGAAAAGTAGGAGGTGCAGAAAATGAAGATTAAAAAAGGTGACCAAGTACAAGTCATTACGGGTAAAGACAAAGGTAAACAAGGTGAAGTTTTAAAAGTCTTAACTAAAGAACAACGTGTGATTGTAGATGGTATTAATATCGTTAAAAAACATCTTAAGCCTTCACAAATTAATCCTGATGGAGGGATTGTTGAAAAAGCATCACCAATCCATGTGTCAAATGTGATGGTCGTAGATCAAAAAACAAAAAAACCAACGCGTATCGGGTATGTTTTTGAAAATGGACAAAAATTCCGTGTAACAAAAGCATCAAATACAAAACTTGGCGCTGTTGGTACAGTTAAGAAGTAATGAAAGGAGGTTATGCTAGTGAACCGACTAAAAGAACGTTATCAAAATGAAGTAATGCCTTCATTAATGAAAAAATTCAATTATGCTTCAATTATGCAAGTACCTAAAATTGAGAAAGTAGTTATCAATATTGGGGCTGGAGACGCTGTTAATAATCCTAAAGCATTAGATGAAGCTGTTAATGAACTTGGTATGATTACAGGTCAAAAACCAGTTGTAACGAAAGCTAAAAAATCTATTGCAGGATTTAAATTAAGAGAAGGTGCTGCAATCGGATGTAAAGTAACATTGCGTGGGGAACGTATGTATGAATTCTTGGATAAATTAATGAACATAGGTTTACCTCGTGTTCGTGACTTTAGAGGAGTTTCTACAACTGCGTTTGATGGTCGTGGAAATTATACATTGGGTGTTAAAGAACAATTAATTTTCCCTGAAATTAATTACGATAAAGTAACTAAACTTCGCGGGATGGATATTGTTATTGTAACGACAGCATCTTCAAATGAAGAAGGTCGTGCATTACTTACTGAATTAGGCATGCCGTTTCAAAAATAATCTGGAGGAACTAAAATGGCAAGAAAAGCAATGGTAGTAAAACAACGCCGTCCTCAAAAATTCCAAGTTCGTGAGTACACAAGATGTGAACGTTGCGGAAGACCACATTCGGTTTATCGTAAATTCAAATTATGTCGTATTTGCTTTAGAGAACTTGCTTATAAAGGACAAATACCAGGCGTTACAAAATCAAGTTGGTAATGATAAGTTGGAAGGAGGATAAATCATGGTTATGACAGATCCAATAGCAGATATGCTAACAAGAATTCGTAATGCAAACCAAGAACGTCACGAAAAAACAGTGATGCCAGCTTCTAAAGTGAAGGTAGCAGTTGCGGAAATCTTAAAAAATGAAGGTTACATTAAAGACTTCAAAGTGAGTAAAGATGTTAAAAAAGAGCTAGAGATTAGCTTAAAATATGGTACTAACAATGAACGCGTTATTTCTGGTTTGAAACGTATTTCAAAACCAGGATTAAGAGTTTATGCGGATGTTGAAGATCTTCCTAAAGTATTAAATGGTTTAGGAGTAGCGATTGTTTCAACTTCACTTGGAATGATGACTGATAAAGAAGCACGTTCAAAACAAGTGGGTGGCGAAGTAATTGCTTATGTTTGGTAAAAATTTATAGGAGGTGTGAACGATGTCACGTATTGGAAATAAAGTGATCGTAGTGCCTGCTGGCGTAACTGTTGAAAAAACAGATAGTAACTTTGTAACGGTTAAAGGACCTCGAGGTGTGCTTGAGTTTCAATTTAATTCGGAAATGATCATCGATATTCAAGAAGGTCAAGTGGTTATTAAACGTCCTAGTGAGCAAAAACATCACAAACAATTACACGGTACAACTCGCGCTTTAATTAGCAACATGGTGATCGGTGTAAGTGAAGGGTTCAAAAAAGAACTTGAAATTGTAGGTCGTGGATATGAAGCGTCTTTACAAGGTAAAACATTGAAATTAAAAGCTGGTTATTCTCATCCAAATGAGTTTCAAGTGGAAGAAGGATTAACAGTTGAAGTGCCTGAAAATACAAGAATTATTATTACGGGTAATGATAAATGCCAAGTAGGTCAATTTGCTGCTGTGGTGCGCGCTGTTAGAAAACCAGAACCTTATAAAGGTAAAGGGATTCGTTATAAAGGTGAAGCAATTATTCGTAAAGAAGGTAAAACTGCTAAGAAATAGTTATTAGAAAGGAGTGCGATTTTTCATGTCAAAAAAAATGTCTAGAAGTGATGTGCGTAAAATCAAACATGTACGTGTTCGTGCTAAAGTTAATGGAACAACAGAACGTCCTCGTTTAAATGTTTTTCGCTCTAATGCGCACATCCATGTTCAAATCATTGATGATGTTAAAGGTGTTACTTTAGTTAGTGCCTCAACTGTAGAGATGAAACTTGAAAATGGAAGTAATATTGAAGCAGCTAAACAAGTAGGTCAAGAAGTTGCTAAAAGAGCAATCGCTAAAAATATTGAAAACGTTGTATTCGACCGTGGTGGATACTTGTATCATGGACGTATTAAAGCAGTAGCAGAGGCAGCTCGTGAAGCTGGCTTAAAATTCTAAGGAGGTAGACAGCGTGGAAAACAAAAAACCAAGACCAAGACAAAGACAAAAAGTCCAACCTGAGTTTGAAGAACGCGTTGTTACAATTAATCGTGTAACAAAAGTAGTTAAAGGTGGACGTAAGTTCCGTTTTGCTGCACTAGTTGTAATTGGTGATCGTAAAGGTCGCGTTGGCTTTGGGACAGGAAAAGCAAATGAAGTACCTGATGCAATCAAAAAAGCAATTGAAGCTGCAAAAAGAAGTATTGTGACTGTTCCAATGGTAGGAACTACTATTCCTCATGAAGTTAATGGAATTTATGGCGCTGGGCATGTGTTTTTAAGACCTGCTGCAGAAGGGACAGGCGTTATCGCTGGGGGACCAGTTCGTTCTGTGCTTGAACTTGCAGGGGTTACTGATATTCTTTCTAAATGCATTGGTTCTAGAACACCGATTAATGCGGTACGTGCAACAATGCAAGGAATTGAATCTTTAAAAACATTAAAAGAAGTTGCTGAATTAAGAGGAAAAACAGTCGAAGAAATTATAGGATAAGGAGGCGTAGTATAATGGCAAAAGAAATTATGATTACGCTTGTTAAAAGCTCAATTGGTTCTAATAAGTCTCAAAGAGACACTTTGAAAGCGTTAGGTCTTAATAAAGTAGGAAGTTCTTCTATGAAACCTGATAATGAATCAACTCAAGGCATGATTAGAAAAGTAGCACATTTAGTAGAAGTTAAGTAATTAAAGTAGGAGGTGTAAAAATGAAACTACATGAATTACAGTATACAGAAGGTTCACGTCAAAGTCGTAAACGTATTGGCCGTGGGATCGGATCTGGTTTAGGTAAAACAGCCGGAAAAGGGAACAAAGGTCAAAACGCTCGTTCAGGAGGTGGCGTTCGTCCAGGATTTGAAGGGGGACAAACACCAATCTATCGTCGATTACCAAAACGCGGGTTTACTAATTTTACTAGAAAAGAGTATGCTATTGTCAATGTTGATCGTTTAAATCAATTTGAAACAGGTACGGTTGTAACACCTGAATTATTGATTGAAACAGGACTTGTTAATAAAATGCTTAATGGTATTAAAGTATTAGGACATGGTGAATTAAAAGTAAGTTTAACTGTTAGCGCTCATAAGTTTTCTGCAAGTGCAGTCAAAGCAATTGAAGCAGCTGGTGGTAAAACTGAGGTGATTTAATTATGTTATTTGACATCTTCAAGCATAGAGATGTTAGAAACCGCGTGTTCTTTACACTAGCAATGTTGCTGGTTTTTCGAATCGGTTCAGCAATTACAATGCCTAGTGTCAATGCTGCTGCGTTAAAGGGAAGTGTTGATACAGGAATCTTTAGTTTCATGAATTTACTTAGTGGTGGTGCATTATCTCGATATTCTATTTTAGCGTTAGGGATTTCACCTTATATCACTGCTTCAATCGTTATTCAATTATTATCAATGGATGTTATCCCATCGTTTACTGAGTGGGCCAAACAAGGTGCTCAGGGACAAAAGAAACTTGATCGTGCAACACGTATTTTAACGGTTGTATTGGCTTTGTTGCAGGGGATTGTCCTTACTTACACATTTAGTCAAACGGCTTCTGGCTTCTTAAAAAGTTCAGGTGCATTAACTTATTTGTATATTGGGGTTGTCTTAACTGCTGGTACTATGTTCCTTATGTGGTTAGGTGATCAAATTACACAAAAAGGTGTTGGTAATGGTATTTCATTGATTATCTTTGCTGGGATTGTAGCACATTTACCAAATCAAATTGTTTCTGCATTTAATGTCCTAGCTTTAGGTATTAAAGATAGCAATACAGTCGGTGTTTTATCAAAAACTGGTCTTGCAAAATTTGGATTGGTTATCTTATTTTATATCATTATTGTGATTCTTGTTGTGTTCTTTGAACAAGCAACGCGTAAAATTTCAATTCAATATGCTTCTAGTGCTGGACAAGGTCGTGCAAATGAAGTTTCTCATTTACCGATTAAAGTTAATAGCTCTGGGGTTATTCCAGTAATCTTTGCTTCAAGTATGCTTGCAGTGCCAGCGACGCTTGCGTCATATTGGCCTTCAAACTGGGCTGGTTATTCTCAAATGATGACGTTGTCTAAATACTTAAGAATTGAGAATTGGGTTGGGTTGTCTTTGTACTTATTGATGGTTGTCTTCTTTGCCTTCTTCTACTCTAATTTACAAGTAGATGCAGAAAAAATTAGTGAAGACTTTACAAAATCAGGTGCATATATTCCAGGTGTTCGCCCAGGGAAAGACACTCAAAAACATATTAGAACTGTCTTAAATCGTTTAACTGTTGTTGGTGCTTTATACTTACTTGTATTAGCAGCACTACCACATATCCTGCCAATGCTTAAAATCTTACCATCAAATATTGGTTTACAATTAGGTGGGACAGGGTTAATCATCGTTGTTGGGGTTGCACTTGAAACAGCAAAACAAATTGGAACATTAATGAAAAAGAAATCGTATTCAAGTTTCATTAGAAAATAGGTGAGAAAAATGAACTTGTTATTTATGGGCCCTCAAGGGGCGGGTAAAGGTACTCAGTCAACGAAGGTAGCAAATAAGTATGGTTTGGTGCATTTTTCAACAGGTTCTATTTTCCGTAATGAAATGAAAGAACAAACAGAGTTGGGTAAGATTGCTGAACGTTATATAAATGACGGACACCTAGTACCTGATGATGTTGTGATTAACTTGGTGTTGAACCGAGTGTTAACACAAAAATATGAAAATGGGTTTATTCTAGACGGGTTTCCAAGAACTCTAGCACAAGCTGAAGCATTGGAACGTTTAATGAAAGAGCTCGGACTAACATTAGATGCAGTCATAAATCTTGAAATTGACATTGACAAAGCGGTACAACGTATTTCTGGACGTCGCGTTTGTCGTGAGTGTGGGGCAACTTATAACCTTGATCATAATCCACCTGTGAAACCTGGTGTATGTGATGTGTGTGGTGGTGAGCTGTTTCAAAGAGATGATGAAAGTGCTGAAAGTGTTAGACAGCGTTTAGAGACTTATCGTACTAAGACGCAACCATTAATTGATTTTTATGCGAGTCGACAGCTATTGCATGCAGTTAATGCTGATCGCAGTATTGAAGACGTATTTATTTCAATTGATGAAATCGTTGGAGGATTATCATCGTGATTATTACTAAAAACAAACGTGAAATAGAAATAATGGCGCGTGCCGGTGAGATTGTTGCTTTGGTGCATCAAGCAATGAAGCTAGCAATTAAACCTGGTGTCACAACGGCTCAACTAGACAAGCTAGCTGAGAAGATTATTTTAGAAAATCATGCGACGCCTTCATTTAAGAATTATAATGGTTTCCCAGCAAGCATATGCGCTTCAGTCAATGAACAACTTGTTCATGGCTTTCCAAGTGATTATGTATTAAAAGATGGGGACATCATTACAGTTGATGTAGGTGCTTGTTATGAGGGATATCATGGGGATAGTGCTTGGACTTATGCAGTTGGTACGATATCAAAAGAAGCGCAATTACTATTAGATGTGACACATGATTCATTATTTGAAGGGCTAAAACAAGTGAAGCCTGGAAATCGATTAACCGATGTGTCTCATGCCATTCAATCTTATGCAGAGCAGTTTGGATATCATTTACCTGAAGACTATACAGGTCATGGCATTGGGCGTGATTTGCACGAGGATCCAGTGATACCAAATTATGGTAAGCCTGGCAGAGGGCCGATTTTGAAAACAGGTATGGTTCTTGCAATTGAACCTATGGTTCAGATTGGAACAAAAGAAACGGTTACGCTAAGTGATGGATGGACAGTGATCAGTAAAGATCACAGTTTAAGTGCTCACTTTGAGCACACAGTTGTTGTGACTGAGGATGGGTATGATATCTTAACAACTTTGAAACAATAGGAGGTCGCACATTGGCAAAAGATGATGTAATTGAAGTTGAAGGAAAAGTCCTTGAGACCTTGCCTAATGCAATGTTTCAAGTCGAATTAGAAAATGGTGTGGTTATACTTGCTCACGTTTCTGGTAAAATCCGTATGCATTACATTCGCATTTTACCGGGGGATAAAGTAACCGTAGAAATATCACCATATGACTTAACACGTGGGCGTATTACTTATAGACACAAGTAGTCTTTACAAATAGGAGGTAAAAGAGATGAAGGTTAGACCATCAGTAAAACCAATTTGTGAAAAATGTAGAGTAATCAAACGTAATGGTCGTGTAATGGTTATTTGCACGAATCCAAAACATAAACAAAGACAAGGATAACAGGAGGTGCGTGTATGGCTCGTATAGCAGGTGTGGATATTCCTCGCGATAAGCGTGTGGTAATTTCCCTAACTTATATTTATGGCATTGGGAAACCAAGTGCTCAACAAATCCTTAAAGATGCTGGCATCAGTGAAGATGTACGCGTTAAAAATTTAAATGAGGATGAAATCAATCGTATTCGTAAAGAAGTCGATAAATTGAAAGTAGAAGGTGACCGTCGCCGTGAAGTTCAATTAAACATTAAACGTTTAATGGAAATAGGATGCTACCGTGGTATTCGTCATCGTCGTGGCTTACCAGTGCGTGGTCAAAGAACTAAAACTAATGCGCGTACGCGTAAAGGACCAGCAAAACTAGTATCTAAGAAAAAATAAGACTAAAGGAGGTTGGGTCTAATGGCGAAAGATAAAAAAGTATCACGTAAAAAACGTGTTAAAAAGAATATCGTAAAAGGCGTAGCACATATTCATGCGACGTTCAACAATACTATTGTTACGATTTCTGATGAATTTGGAAATGTTATTTCATGGTCAAGTGCAGGAGCATTAGGGTTTAAAGGTTCTCGTAAATCAACTCCTTATGCTGCTCAAATGGTATCTGAAGCTGCAGCTAAAGCAGCAATGGATCATGGCATGAAATCAGTTGAAGTAAATGTAAAAGGTGCAGGACAAGGACGTGAGTCTGCGGTTCGTTCATTACAAATTGCAGGGCTTGATATCCAAGCAATTAACGATGTAACACCAATTCCACATAACGGATGTCGTCCACCAAAACGACCTCGTGGATAGTAGTTATTACTATTTAAAGGAGGTGCAGGCATGCAAAAATTCGAAAAAGCAAATTTTAAAGTAGAAGAATACATTGAATCAGATCATTATGGGAAGTTTGTAGTAGAACCTCTTGAAAGAGGTTTTGGTGCAACTTTAGGTAATTCTCTAAGACGTGTGCTTTTATCATCTTTACCAGGTGCTGCTGCTTATGCTGTTAAAATTCGTGGTGCAATTCATGAGTTTTCAGCAGTGCAAGGTGTGGTTGAAGATGTCACATCAATTATCTTAAATCTCAAAGATCTTGTTATTTTGATTGATGACACAGATGAAAATGCTGAGTATACATTACGTTGCGATTTTCAAGGTCCTGGCGTTTTGACAGGTGCAGATGTGATTTGTCCATCAGGTACTCAAGTATTGAATGGTGATTTAGAAATTGCTCATGTAGCGGAAGGTGGCCATTTTGAAATGGAAATCTACGTTAAAAAGGGGCGAGGATATGTTAGTGCAGAAGAGAATAAAAAATTGATCAATGTGATTGGTGTTATTCCGATGGATTCATTGTTTTCTCCAGTTGAAAAAGTTAAGATTGACGTTCAACCAACACGTGTTGGTCAAAATGCAAATTATGATCAATTGAATTTGGAAATTTGGACAAATGAATCAATTAAACCGCATGAAGCTTTGGCGCTTGCATCAAAAATTCTAGTGGAACATTTGAACATATTTGTTGAATTATCATCTTTAGCGATGGAGACTGAAGTGATGGTTGAAGCGGAAGCTGAAACAACAAGTCGCATCATGGATACTTCAATTGAAGATCTTGACTTGTCTGTTCGTTCGTATAACTGCTTAAAGCGTGCAGGTATACAAACGGTACAAGAATTGGCATCTAAAACAGAAGAAGACATGATGAAAGTTCGAAACTTAGGTAAAAAATCATTAAAAGAAGTAAAAGAAAAATTACTAGAACTTGGACTTGGATTCAAGACATACGAATAATCGGAAGGGAGTGTAATTTGTGGCACGCAATAGAAAATTAGGACGTACATCAGCTCAAAGAAAAGCGATGTTACGTAACTTATCAACAAGCTTAATCATTGAAGGTCGTATCACAACAACTGTTACTAGAGCTAAAGAAGTTCGTAAAGTTGTAGAACATTTGATTACGTTAGGAAAACGTGGAGATTTACATGCACGTCGTCAAGCTGCAGCGATTTTGTTCAATGCGGTTGCTGATACAACAACTGATCAATTAGTACTTCAAAAGTTGTTTGATGATGTCGCACCAAATTATCAAGGTGTTAATGGTGGATATACACGTATTGTTAGAGTTGAAAACAGACGTGGTGATAATGCACCAATGGCTATTATTGAGTTGGTATAGTGAAATGGCTCTTTGAGCCTTTTTTTTATGTTTTTGTTTAATAAATAAAACTTTTTGTTTATTTCTATTGACTTTTTTGGTGGTTTTAGTATAATGATATAGGTTTGATAAATGATACAAAGATTTTAATATACTAAACAGGAGGTTTTATGGATATTGGAGCTAGGTTAAAACAATTAAGGGTTCAAAATAATTTGACACTTGAAGAGTTAGCAAATAGAAGTGAACTAACAAAGGGGTTTCTATCGCAAGTAGAGCGTGATTTGACATCCCCTTCTATCGATACGCTAAGTGATATTTTAGAGGCTCTAGGGACATCTTTAAGCGCTTTCTTTGCGAACGAAGTGGACAGAAGATTTGTTTTTTCTCAGGAGGATTATTTCGTCAAAGAAGATGATCACCAAACAATTCATTGGATTGTACCTAATGCACAAAAAAATGATATGGAGCCAATTCTTTTAACACTTGAACCGATGCAAACTTCAATGATAATGGAGCCTTATACAGGGGAAACATTTGGCTACGTGCTTCAAGGTAAAGTGAAACTCATCTATGGAGAAAGAGAAGCAATCCTTAAAAAGGGAGATACGTTTTATTTTAAAGCTAATAAGTCACATCATATTGTAAATCTTGTAGATAAACAAAGCAAACTGCTATGGGTGTCAACACCCCCATCATTTTAGGAGGATACTGTGAAAAAATTAATTGAGATAAATGGACTATCAAAGGAATTTGATGGGCAAATCATTTTAAAAGGATTGAACTTAAATGTACATGAAAATGAGTTCATGACGTTACTTGGACCTAGTGGTTGCGGAAAAACAACAACGCTTAGAATTATCGGTGGGTTTACTGAACCTACTAGTGGAACGGTTGTTTTTGATGGTAAAGATATTACCAAAGAACCGGCTTATAAAAGAACAGTCAACACGGTATTTCAAAAGTATGCATTATTTCCACATTTAGATGTGTATGATAACATTGCATTTGGACTGAAAATCAAAAAAATGAGCAGCGAACTCATCGATCAAAAAGTAACCCGTATGCTTGAGTTAGTTGGTTTAAAAGGATATGAAGATCGTCAAGTCACTAGCCTTTCTGGCGGGCAACAACAACGTATTGCAATTGCACGAGCTCTTGTGAATGAACCACGCGTATTATTACTCGATGAGCCTTTAGGGGCACTTGATTTAAAACTTAGAAAAGAAATGCAAATTGAGCTAAAACGTATTCAACAAGAAGTTGGTATTACTTTTATATACGTAACACATGATCAAGAAGAAGCACTAACGATGTCTGACACCATTGTTGTTATGAATGAAGGAGATATTCAACAAATTGGTTCTCCAATCGATATTTATAATGAACCAGAGAATCGCTTTGTTGCACAGTTTATTGGTGAATCAAACATCATCAAAGGGACAATGAAAAAAGACTACTTGGTTTCATTTGATGGATTTGATTTTGAATGTGTGGATCGTGGCTTTGCAGATGATGAATCTGTTGATATTGTGATTCGTCCTGAAGACATTGACATCGTTGAATCAACAAACGCCGTCATTAGAGGGACCGTAATTTCTCAAGTATTTAAAGGTGTACATTACGAAATATTAGTAGAAACAAAAGATCGAACTTATAAAATACATACAACTGATGCTTCTTTAGAAGGAGCTAAGGTCGGATTAAGCTTTAATCCTGAAGACATTCATGTCATGTTTACAATGGAGTTTAACTAATGAACTACTTTAGACGATTGACCCTGCCGTATCTTTTGTTTGCGTCACTGTTTTTACTCATTCCGATGGGATTGATTGTTTTTTATGGCTTATCTACTCAAGGAAATGATGTTGTGTCATTTCGCTTTACATTTGAACATATAGGTGCTTTTTTTGCTGATGCAACAAATATAAAAGTCTTATTTAAGTCACTTCAGTTAGCGTTTTACACAACTGTTATTTGTTTGCTTATTGGTTATCCAATTGCTTATGCAATTGCAAATGTCAAACAAAAAAATCAAGCTTTGATGATTTTACTTGTAACATTACCAATGTGGATTAATATGTTACTTAGAACTTATGCATGGCAAAGCATTTTAAATGACCAAGGGTTATTAAACCGATTCTTAGGATTGTTTGGCATTGGGCCCTTTAATTTCATGTATACAACATTTGCAGTTTTATTAGGGATGGTATACAACTTTTTACCATTTATGATTTTATCGATTTATACTGTATTAAGCAAACTAGATCGTAGTTTAATTGAAGCAAGTCAGGACTTAGGTGCAACGCCGCGTCAGACGTTCACTCGCGTCATCTTTCCATTATCGTTACCTGGG
>CAZWEF010000020.1:0-25821 GCA_964632125.1 uncultured Erysipelotrichales bacterium | reverse complement strand
AGTCATAACACTATCTTCTTTCTCATATTCCTCTAGTCAAACCCAATAGTGGCTAAACTAAAGTCACATGTTGCCCTTCTTTCAACAACTCCATTAATCAAGATACTTATTCTTATGTAAGTAATTACCACTTATCAGTTCATTGATATAGAAAAAACTCTATGTTTCCACAGAGTTCAATAACTTATCTTTTTCTTTTTTTGAACACAACAGTTGCACCCATCATCATTAAAGACGCTCCCATAATGGTCATCATTGATGTTTGACCAGTTTCAGGTAGTTTTTTATTATCAGTCGGTGTTGTTGCTTGTTTTTCAATTGTAACTGCAATAGATTGACTTATTACTTTAGAAGTAGGATTTTGGACATAGATAGTTGCTGTATCTTTTTCTAAAGTGAAGTCAAATGTTACCACATATTGTCCATTTGCATCTGCTACAACAGTTTTTGTTTGACCACTTGCTAAAGTAATGACTACCTCATAATTTGGTGTCGCTGCTCCTTTAATGGTTAATACTTGATCAACTAATGTATACGTTGCAGTAGGTGTTGTAATAACTTCCGGTGTTGTTTGTTTTTCCACAGTTACAACCACAGTTTCACTTACAACTTTTGTTGTTGGGTTTTGGACATAAACGCTCAGACTTGCTTTGTCCTTAGTTAACTCAAATGTTGTTTCAAATGTACCATTTGCATTTGCTTTAATTGTTTGTGTTTGACCAAGAGATGCTGCTTGAATTGCCATTGTAGCGTTTGTTGGTTGTACATCAGACATTGTGATCACAACATCATAATTTGGTGTTGCTGTTCCTTTAACTGTTACCACATTACCTTCAACAGATGTTGTCACTGTCGGTTTCGCAATCACTTCAGGTGCAGGTTTTGTCACCATTAATGTTGTTGGTTCACTGATTGCTAATGTGGTTGGATTTTTTGCAAATGCAGTTACCACATCTCGATCTTGCGTGAAATCAAATGTTGCTTGGTATAAACCATCTGCCCCTACTCTAACTGTTTTTGTTTGACCACTTCCTAAAGTAATCACCACATCAAAGTTTGGAGTTGCCTCACCACTCACTGTTAGGACGTTGTCAGTAATGGTTGCATTTAATGTTGGTTTAGTTACCACTTCAGGTGTTACATCTTTTTCAACAAGGACTGCTACTGGTTCACTGATTGCTAATGTTGTTGGGTTTTTAACAAACACCGTTACAACATCTTGGTTTAAAGCAAAGTCAAATGTTGTTTCATATAATCCATCAGCATTTGCTCTTACTGTTTTTGTTTGACCGCTTCCTAAAGTAATTACCACATCAAAGTTCGGTGTTGCCTCGCCACCCACTGTGAGTGTATTGCCAACAATTGTTGTTGTTACTGTTGGTTTAGCAACGACTTCAATTTGTTTTTCTACTTGAAATTGAACAACATCACTCGCTTCAAATGTTGTTGGATTTTCAACATAAATGGTCACTGTATCACTATCTCCAACTAACCCAATTGTTGCTTGATAAGTACCATCACTTGCTACTGGAACAGTTATTTTTTGTCCACTTAATAATTCAATGACAACATTGTAATTTGGTTTTGCTGTACCCCTAATAGTCAATGTACTATCAACAACTTCATGTGTTTGTGTTGGTACATCAATTTGTTCCACAGCTTTTAAAGGTGCTGATTCATTGTACGCACGATCTACAGTTGAAACTGCATAAACATAGTCTCCTGCAGCAAATGTAGTCGGTGTATAAGTAAACGTTTTACTTTCATTAGTATCGACTATTTCAACAATGTTTTTTGTTGTGTTAACCATATCTTCAATTGTTGTAAATGTCGCCTTATCTTGACGATATACAATGTATTTAGATTCATCTGACGATGTAGATGCTTGCCATGTAACACTTCCATCTTCATGAAATTTAACATTTGTTGGTGCATCAGGCAACACGTTATCTAATGTTCTTTTAGCAGCTGGAAGTGATTTAAAGCGGCCGTAGTATTCTTTGATAACCTCTAATGACTTATCTTTATAGGTTGTTGAGCCCTCTACATAGACAGTTTCATTAAAACTATAGAATGATGATCCATCCACATTATAATCTTGATTAAAACGCAATTGGTTTGGTATTTCTTCGAAGTTTTTCCAGTCATCATTCGTACCATATTTATAATTTGCGTGACCAATATACAAGCTCACATTAGTTCCTTCAACAGTGTCACTCCACCAACGTGTGATTTCTCCATAAGGTGCAATATCTGTATTAAATGCCCAATATACTTGTGGCACAATATAATCAACAAGTTCTTCTTTTATCCATAAACGAGAATCCGCAAAGATTGACTTTTTATAACTACTGCTTGCTTTTGCTGATGAAGTAAGTGACCCATTTTCATCTTGATCTTTATGTGCCCAAATACCAAATGGGCTAATACCAAACTGAACTAATTTGCCTGTTTCTTGATTATTTTGGCGAATCAACTGACTCAATTCACGTACAAGTGATGTCACATTATCACGACGCCAAGCTTCTAGTCCATCAACAGTATCTTCATAACCATTTGTTAAACCATATGTCTCAAATGTATGACGATCTTCATTCAAGTCACCAAATAAGGTTGTCCCTGATTTATAAGGGTAGAAATAATCATCAAAGTGAATCGCATCAACATCATACTTTTGAATCACTTCATTAATGCTTTCCACAATATGTTGACGTACTTCAGGTATACCTGGATCCAAAATAATTTTAGATGCGTATTTAAGTGTATGTTCAGGATGTAAAACAGCATAATTATTATCTGCTAGATATCCCTTTTGATGCATTAAACGGACAATATCTGCAGGTGGCATTGCTTTTAATTCTGCTTCTGTTTTCCCAAGCAAATTTAGCATAGTTGCACTGTCATAAGGCGACGCATTCACACGGAATGGATTAAACCATGCATGGTATTCTAATCCTCTTGCATGTGTTGCCTCAATCATATATGCCAATGGATCCCATCCTGGATCAACACCTTGATTTGCACTCATGTAACGAGACCAAGGATTGATTGATGATGGATAGAATGCATCTAATTCTGGTCGCACTTGAAAAATAACTGTATTCATACTCATAGCTTCATAGTTATTCAATATTTTTTCATAAGCTACTTTAAAGTTTTCTTCTGAAGTCGTTTTGGGCATATGTAAATTAAATACGGTTGCAACCCAAGCTGATCTGAACTCAAACTTTTTCGCTTCGTACTCATTTGGAATTTGTACGTATTCGATCTCTTGCCCATAATCTGGTGCAAATATAGACATCGGCACTTGGTTTTGTGAATATTGCAATGTACCATTTACCATCTCATACTTATACAAATTAGATTTTTCAGATGATGCGCTTAATAAAGCACCCCCTAATACAAAAACACTCATTAACACAACAACTATTTTTTTCATATTATCCCTCCTGATTCACATCATATCATGTAAACGCTTTCTAGTCAATTGATTATTTCACTTATTTATTGGATTTATTAAAATAAATATTTACTAGAATGTCAGTCAAACATAAAAAAAGATAGTCTTGCGTGAGTGACTATCTAATTGAGCATACAAGCAGCAACCTGAGCTCATGTTATAGTGAACGTGTGACATTAAGTTGTGTAAGAATTAAGGTATTTTATCACTATAACTTAATTATAAAATACCATATGCCATAATAAAAAACAATGAACTTTCGATTAAGATTATGTCTTTAAGTTCATAATAGACCAGACCCTAATCTTGATAAATCCAACCATGATCATTATGATAAATCATCATTTTAGTCATACCACCATCAACAACAATTGTTTCAGCATTAATAAATGTTGCATCCTCTTGACTCAAGAAAAGCACAACAGAAGCAATATCTTCAGGACGCCCTATACGTCTACTTGGATGTTGCATGACATCTTCGTGACTAATGTGACTTGTTTGATGACTGGTTGTATCAATCCATCCAGGTGCAACTGCATTAACACGTGCAATCCCTGCAAGTGAAATACTTAGTGCATGCGTGAGTCCTTGTATGGCACCTTTACTTGCGGAGTAACTCTCCGTATCTGGTTGTGACATAAAGGCTCTTGTAGATGATATGAGCACCACACTGGTTTGTTTAAACAACGATTTTAGTGATTGAGTTAGGTAAAACGCTGCAACAGGACCAACACGTAAAGCTTCCTCAAAAGACTCATAACTTGCTGTGTTTATACCACCTAAGTTGATTCCTGCATTATGAACAAATGCATGAATTTCATTTGTGTGATGGTGAATGCATGCACTGAACTTTTCCAAATCTTCTTTACTTGCAACATTCCCTTCCATAAAAACTACAGCTTCTTGATATTGCTCTTGAAGTCTCTTACCTGCTTTTAAATCAATGTCTATAACAAATACAGTGTATCCTTTATCAATAAACGCTTCGACAATGCATCGCCCTATGCCATTAGCCCCTGCTGTTACAATTGCATATTTCATGATTTTCCTCATTTCATTTTAGACTTGCTTAAATAATATGACGGCATTAATGCTTTTTAAAGTGTCCAAGCCATCACTATTTTCCAAATATTGCTTTGCTTGTTGTTGATTGAGCAAAAAAGGAATTCTTGGATGTACATGTGCATAATCATCCTTTGAAGCAGTTGTCAATAACACAAATTGACGTTGACCACCATATACACGATAAACACCAGCTAAATAAAAAACATCATTGTCTGTATGGACTTCATATTTTTGTTTCTGATGATCCCACTCATTAAATGACCGACATGGTATAATACAACGATTATTTGTCAATTGGTTAAACAATGGTTTATCGTGAATTGTTTCATAGCGAGCATGAATCACTTCTTTTTTTTGAAAAGTAACCGTCAATCCCCAATGCATTGTCACAAAACCTGCTTTAATCCCAACCAGTAATTGTTGTCCTGGAAAAGCATCTTCTACAAAAATCATGTCTCGTACATCTTTACTTAAGTTAAATGTTCCATAATCTTGGTACAGTTGTTTTAATGGTACTTGTCGATATCGTCCACACATAATCAATTAAACAATCGTTTGCTATGAACAATTCGCCCAATGACTTTCACAGGTATTTGTTCAACTTCTTCTTTTGTAAAGTATCGATTCTCTACCGCTTGATTGGTCGCTTCTAAGATCATAAGATGATCTTTATAGATAACTTTTTTAATGGTCACTTCATCCCCAATCATCACCACACCAATTTGACCACTCTCAATACTACTTGTTTGTTTAACATACACCAAATCACCATCATAAATCAAGGATCCCGACATTGAATCCCCATCAACCACTAAATAATAATCCCCTTTCTTGCTTTCACTTTCTGCGACTTCCTCATATCCGGTAATATTTTCAACTGCCAATAAGTTATATCCAGCTCTCACTTTACCTAAAATCGGTTTAATTAAATGTTGATTTTCTTCAACGAGTGAATTGAGTGGTAGTTCAAGTAGTTTAGATAGTTGCTCTTTTTTAGACAATGGAATCTTCTTGGTTTCTCCATTCAACCATCTAAAGACTGTTGATGGATTGACTTCTAGTGTTTCTGCTATGGTTTCGTTACTTATTTTTAATTTCTTTTTTTGTTGTTGAATGAGTTCTTTTATCATATTCATCCTCCGTGTTTTTATTTTATCCTATTTTAAACATTTTTGCAATAATAAATCGTTTTTTATTCTATTATTTAAAATATTAATTGCATTTTTAACCAATAACTGCAATAATGTTCTTGGAGGTTGGCAAATGCAATATTATAAGAGATACGTTGATGTTGATGTTTGGATGGGTAAAGATGGACAATTAATTCCAAAAGTCATTTATTGGCAAAATATTGGTTATCCAATTGATCAAATCATTAAAATAAGAGAATCATACTCCATTGTTGGTGGTGGGGGCATTCTTTATGAATGTTTGATACAAAAACAAAAGAGACATTTGTTTTATGAGAGAAATCGTTGGTTTATTGAAAGCACTAAGCCTTAGTCAATTCAATAATTATATGATATAGTTTTGAAAATTATATTGCATAATTAATAAAACTATATTATACTTAAGTTGAGGTGATAAACATACAAACATCTGCATTCCAAAATTGGAAAAATGATTTGAATTATCGTTTTGTGCGCTGGCACGAATTACCTGATATTGATTTGTATATGGATCAGTTGATTACATTTGTTGAAAGAAATATTGGTGATTTATTTAGTCATGATGAAAAGTGTATTACCCCCGCAATGATCAACAACTACGTTAAATTACAACTAATCCCTAAACCAATTAAGAAACGTTATGCTAAAAAGCATCTTGCTTATCTAATGGCAATTACAACGTTAAAACAAGTTTTACCAATACCTAAAATAAGAGAAGGTATTGATCAAGCCATTCACCTATATGGTGCTGATGGTGCTTACAATTTATTTTGTCAAACAATGGACGATGCTTTGCATGATGTTTTAAATCAATCAAGTATGACCAAAAATGACAGTCAGCTTGATACATTACATTATGCTGCATTTGCCTTTGCATCGAAACTAGTGACATTAAAACTTATTGATCTTGGAGGATTAAACAATGACTTCTAAAATAGCTATTCTTGTTGATTCAGGATGTGACTTACCACAAGCTTACCTTGATTTACCTTATATGTATGTGATGCCATTACACATCATCAAAGATGGTGTTGTTTTTACAGATAAGGTTGATATAACAAGCGAAGAAGTACATGATCAACTACCATTTCATGATTTCAAAACATCTTTGCCAAGTGGTCAAGATTTGGTTGAAGTAATGGATAAAATTGTAGCTGATGGCTTTTCAAATCTTCTTGTTGTGACCATTTCAAGTAATCTAAGTGGAACGCACAATATGATTAAATTAATTTGTGAAGATTACCCACAACTTAATATTGAACTTGTGGATACCTTAAATGTAGCAATGGGAGCTGGCCTCTCTGCCATTCATGCAACAGAAATGATTGATCAAGACAAAAGTTTAGAAGAGATTGCTCAAGTGTTAAGAGCAAATCGCTTTGAAAAGAAAGTATTCTTCTGTATCAAGACGCTTGAGTATTTAAAAAAAGGTGGTCGTATTGGAAAAGTGACAGCATTAATTGGTGGATTAATGGATTTAAAACCAATTATCACATGTAACCAAGAGGGTATTTATACAACCATTGCAAAAGTAAGAAGTCGTAAACAAAGTTTAATGAAGTTAATGGATTTAGCAATTGAGGAAGCAAAGAAATATGTAAATGTTGAAATTGCAATTGCTTTTTCAAGAAGAGATGAAGAAGTTGAACAATTCAAAGAAGTGTTGGCATCTAAAATAACAAACTGTAAAAACTATTTAGAAGGACAAATAGGACCGGCTATGATTGTTCATGCTGGCCCAGGGTTAATTGGTGTCTGCGTGCGTCCTATTTTAAAAAACAATGAGTAAAAAAAGAACACTCTACACCTTTAGTGAAGAAGTTGCCAATGCGATTACACACGGGGTGCCTGCTTTAACAATCCTAGCGACTATGCCAATCATGTACATTCGAACTTATCTACGTGGTACTGTTTGGGATGTTGTCGGGGTAACTATTTTTTGTATCAGTTTGTTTCTCATGTTTTTAATGTCAACGCTTTATCATTCAACTGCTTTTAATTCAACCCACCGATATGTTTTTAGAATTTTAGACCATATCTTTATTTATGTTGCGATTGCAGGGAGTTATACGCCAATTGCTATTACAATCATTGGTGGTTGGCAAGGGATCTTAATCCTTGTATTACAGTGGTTAATGGTTTTGTTTGGTATCTTGTATAAATCTCTTGCAAATCGTTCAATCCCAAAAGTATCACTATCTATTTATTTGATTATGGGTTGGTCAGCTGTTTTATTTTTCCCATCTTTACTTGCAAATGCTTCATGGCAGCTTTTAACCATGATTGTCCTTGGGGGCATCCTTTATTCAGCTGGTTCTTTCTTTTATGCAAAAACGACATTTAAGTACCATCATATGATTTGGCATTTGTTTGTCTTTTTAGGGGCTTTGACTCATTTTATTGGTATTATGCTTTATCTTGTTTAGTGCTCAATGAGCACTTTTTTTAAAAAAAGCAACACTAATGTGTCGCTCCTCCAATTAATTTCTCATCTTCTTCTTGAGAAATCACTGTTTTAATGGCGATTGTAAGACCTTCAACCAATTGATCCAAAGTCATTGCTGGTGTTGCCGGTTTGTTCATGACTTGTTCAGGAATGAATGGCACATGAATAAAACCTGCTTTAATATGTGCATACATCTGTTTTGTGCTTAAATACTGAAGCACTCCATACATCACATGATTACAAACAAATGTACCAGCTGTGTTTGAAACACTGGCTTGGATGTTTGCTGCTTTGATGTTTTTTACAATTGATTTAATTGGCAGTGTTGAGAAATAAGCTTGACTCGCACCAGGAACAATGGGTTCATCAATTGGTTGATTGCCTTTATTATCAGGAATACGTGCATCATCTTGATTGATTGCAACACGCTCAGGTGTGATGTCAAAACGACCTCCTGCTTGTCCCACATTAATCACTGCATCTGGTAGATGTTGTTCAATGGCTTTTTTTACTGTTTCAATTGATTCATGAAAAACAGTAGGGATTTGAAGTTTCACAATGGTGACGTCGTCTATTTGATCTGGTAATCTTTTAACTGCTTCAAATGATGGATTTGTTGCTTCGCCTCCAAATGGATCGAATCCTGTAATAAGTATCTTTTTCATCTTAAAACCTCCTTAGAATAGTAATAATAAAACATACATCAAAACAATATGAACACCTAATAAAATAATTGCAAAAGGTGCTTGGTACTTAATAATTGTATACTGATTTTTTGTTTCCAATAAATTAGATGGTACAATATTAAAGTTTGCCGCCATTGGTGTCATAAGTGTACCACAATAACCAGCAGTTAATCCTAATGCACCTACAATCGCTGGATTTGCGCCATTTGCAATGAGAAACGGAACACCAATCCCAACTGTGATGACAGAAAAAGCAGCAAAAGCATTGCCCATAATCATGGTAAATAAAGCCATACCAACACAATAAGCCATAACACCAGCGAGTAAATTACCACTTGGAATAACCGTTTTAAATATTTCAGCAATCAATAATCCAATACCAGCAGTTGTAAATATAGCACCTAGCGCTGCAAGTAATTGTGGTAGAATACTTGCTGATCCAATGAGACGAATCATATTTGATGTATCATGTATCACTTCTTTAGTCTTAACTTTTGTCAAAACCATGGCTGAAACAAGTCCAATAACAGCTGATAAACCAATAGCAAGTTGTCCTGCAACACTGACTGACATTTTATGCATAGATGCAGGTAAGAGTTTGACCAGCATTGGTAAAAATTGAGCAAATGCAAATGCTGATAAACCAAGAAGAACAGATGGTAAAAATATTTTATTGCCTAATTTATCTGCTTGTTGTTGTTTAAATGCTTCCGGTAATGCTTTGATACTGCCTGGATTTACTTGTTTAAACGCAGATAAGAGTGCTAAGATGATCACCATAATCCCTATAACAAAATGACCCAAATTACGTCCTGATGCTGTATCTACCCATTGTGATAACATTTTACCTGAGGCAAAAATAAATCCTAGAATCATCCAAAACAATGCAGAACCTACTCTTGTAGGATGTTCTTTTTCTTTTAAAATTTGAATACCTGTCATGATCAGCAACAACCCAACAATAACATAAAAGAACTCAGTTACAATACTCCAATCAAAGAATCCATCAACCATTAGTGCTCACCCCTTTTTTTATTTTACGATCAAGCATTCTTAGTTGAATGGCACCCATAATTGCAACTGCAATTGCAATTGGTATACTCCAAAATGCAATTTGTGTTCCTGTCACTGGTTGAATCTTTTCAAATGTTTGAATGATCAATAATACACCACTTGATGCATAAAATAGATTTTGTCCAAAGAAATTTCCATAGTTTTCTACAGCTGCAGATGCACCTTTGATTTCTTCTACAAGGGTCTCATCTACTTTTCCTTCAGCGCCTGCTGCACCTTGAGCCATCGGTTCAATCAGTGGTCGAATAAATTGTGCATGTCCACCCAATCGTAATGAAAACGCTGCAGCAATTTGTCTTATCCATAAATATAAACTAAGTATTCTTCCTGCAGTGACCACTTTCATTTGGCTAATCAAATGAACAGCACGTTCCCTAAGTCCATAACGTTCACTGATGGCAACAACCGGTAATGTTAGAAAAAACAAACTCATGATACGTGCGTTCGTAAACTCTTTTCCTAGTATTGCAATCATCTCAAATACATCAATACCCGCAATCAGTGCTGTCACAACTGCTGATGTAACCACAACTGCAATCGCATCAAGCTTTAAAATAAACCCAACTAAAATAATTAATATCCCTATTAATAACCAATAATTCATTGTCATCCCCCTTTTTGTACTTCTTTATTTTACCAAAAAGGGGCCCTCTTTTCAATGTTTGTGGTGATTCAGTTGCATTTAGTGATTGGTAGACATATAATAGTAATATAGACATTAAAGGGGGATTATTATGTTAGATGTGTTATTTAAACCGGTTGCTTTTTTTGAAGATCTAAAAAAGAGATCATTTTCTATTGCCATGCCAATCATGATTTTAGTGTTAGTTGGTATACTTGATGGGGTTGTCAATACGTTACTTGTTGAACATTCAACCCTTTCTCAACTCTTCAGCGGGTCCTTTCCTTTATCAAGGTTTTTGTTGTTACTCCTTTCATCTAATCTTTCGTTTTATTTATTGATTGCTGCACAAACCTTTTTGTTTCATTTAATTATTTTAAAACTCGGTGGGACTGGTGGTAGTCGTAAACATGCTTTTTATATTTTAGGTCTTGCTGCTTTACCAATCTTATTACAAAGCATTGTTCATTTGCTTTTCCCTCAAACGATTTGGTGGCAAAACTTTGATCCTAATGGGGTTCTCTATTTCGTTAGTTATAGTTTGCTCAACTTCTTTAGTATTTGGAGTGTGATTATCCTTGTTGTCGGTTTTGCGAAAGTTTACAATGTTTCCTATAAAGTAGCTTCTATCCTATATCTTCAGTTTTTACTGAAAATTATCCCGTTAGTAATTATCATGCTACTTGCATAAAAAATGATACAGTTTCCTGTATCATTTTTTTATAAGTGAAAGTGTTTTTGCAACCTGACTTGATGCAATTGATAAATTATGTTTCGCTTCTTTGAGTGCATCCTCAAGTGTGGTAATGCGATTGACAATGGGGACAACAACATCTATGCCATACTCATAGACAGCTTCATATCCATTCCCAAGAGCACCCGTAAAAGCAATGACTGGCTTGTTATAAGTCTTTGCAATCTTAGCCACACCAACGGGTACTTTTCCATGAATGGTTTGGTGATTGATCATGCCTTCTCCTGTTATCACAAGATCCGCGTCTATGATATCATCTTTGATATGCAACGCATCCAAAACAAGCTCAATACCTGGTTTTAGTGTTGGTTGAGAAAACAAATACAAACTTGTGCATAAGCCACCGGCAGCGCCCATACCCTTTTGACTCATTATGGTCGCACTTGTTTGTTTCTCGATGTGTGTTCCATAGTGTTTAAGCCCCTCATCAAGTGTTTGAACCATCTCTTTTGTTGCCCCTTTTTGAGGGCCAAATACATAAGAAGCACCTTTAGGTCCAATTAGTGGATGATCAACATCACACGCAACGATGAAATCAACATCAAACAATCGTTCATCGCATGCACTTAAATCAATTGTTGCCACACGGCCTAGGCTCTGACCTTGTCCAATTAAGGTTGCATGATGTTCATCATAAAACTGAACACCAAGTGCTTGTGCCATGCCCATACCCCCATCATTGGTTGCACTTCCTCCAATACCAAGCAATATCGTCTTTGCCCCTTTAGCTATTGCATCCATGATTAATTGTCCAGTGCCATATGTCGACGTTAGCATTGGATTCTTTTCTTCTTGTTGTAACTTATCAAGCCCACTCGCAACTGCCATTTCAATAATAGCGACTTCACCACTAAGCCCATAGTAGGCTTCAATGTTTCTTCCTAATGGGTCTTGTGCCATGATTGAAATCTTTTTTGCATGCATAGCTTCAATCATTGTCTCACAAAATCCTTCACCACCATCAGACATCCCATAAATAGCATATAAGCAATCTGGGTATTGCTTGATAAAAGCTTCTTTAATAATGATCCCTACTTCATTTGCAGTCAATGATTCTTTAAATGAGTCAGATACAATCACAATTTTTTTCATTTGAACACCCCCCCATTAGTTTAACACAGGTTTACTTTAATCTAAACTATTTTTTATGACCGTACATATAATCATCTACCAAATTTCTAATTGCCGTAATACGGCCACCATAAACAACATGGATTGTATTAGCGTCAGGTTTAATGATGCCATTTGGTTGACTTTTTTGAAGCAATGTTTCATCTATTAAACTCATATCTTTTACTTCTACTCTTAAACGCGAGATACAGTTATCAACATCTAATATATTATCAAGACCACCAAGCCCCAATATAATTGATTCTGCAATTGGACTTTCATCGATGTGTACAGCTTCTGTAGTTTCATCATCTTCAAAATCATTATCATTGCGCCCAAGGGTTAAGACATTGAATTTGGTAATTACAAAGCGATATGAGAAATAGTATAGTGCAAAGAACATTGGTCCTGCAATTAAATAAATCCACCATTTTGTTTCAAGCCCTTGTAGTACCCCAAAGACAAACCAGTCAATGATACCACCTTGAATATTACCAATGGTTACCTTAAGCAGTGCTGGCACTAAAAAAGCAAACCCTGCAAACACTGCATTCATTACCCACAAAATTGGTGAAATGAAAATGAACGTAAATTCAATTGGTTCAGTAATACCAGTTAATATAACTGCAACCAAACCTGGTATGAAAAAGCGGAGTACTTTTTTTCTTTTTTCAGGTGTTGCCATATGAGCAATCGCAAACACAGCACCTGGCATCCCAAACACCATGTGTAATATTTTACCTTGAGCTAAGTACTTTGTTGCTTCAGGAGAGAATGGAAGTCCATGCTCAAGTTGTGCTAAAAAGATATTCAATGCTCCAACAACACTTTTACCATCAATGGTTTCAATACCACCTAATGCTGTAAAACGAAATGTTTGATTTAGAATATGGTGTAGACCTGTTGGATTAATGAGTTTTTCAATAAATCCATATAAGAACGCTCCAAATATACCTGCTTGGCTGATCATATTACCTGATGCTACAATGGCCATGTTGACAAAAGGCCATAAGTAGGTTGTAACAATTCCAACTACCACCAAAATTAGTGCTGACATGATAGGGACAAAACGACGTCCACTATAAAATGATAAAGCTGATGGTAATTCTGTTGCTCTAAAACGATTATGAATAGCAACGGTTGTTAAACCAACTAAAATACCACCAATGACATTTGTGTTATAAACAAAAATACCGATTGAGCTAGTAAACATCGCATTTTTTATGGTTGCATCTACTTGTGATAAACCTGTCTCAACAAGTGCAGCAACACTTGTTGAATTGGCAGTGAGTCCTTGAAGTCCTAAAATATAGTTCATCCCAATAAGGAACGCAATATACCCGACAACAGAACTAAAGACCGCCACTTCTTTATCTCTTTTAACCATACCAAGGGGAATAGCCATTGCAAATAAAACTGGTAAATACCCAAATGGTAATCCTGCAAGCTTACGAATTAAGCCTAATATATTTTGAATGACATCATTTTTCAAAAAAGGTAAGAATGCTATGATATCCTTGTTTTGCAGCGCTGCTGCAAGTCCCAAGAAAATAGCCATAAATGATAATAACGAAATCGGAAACAATAAAGATTTACCAAAGCTTTGAACATTTTTCTTAAAGTCTTTCATAAGATCCTCCTACGATCATTGTTTTAATTTCTTGAGGTTTCATGCATACCTCAACTACTTCCCCTACTGCTTGTTCAAATACAGTTGCTTCGTATAACGTATTACTTGTTTGTATCACAATGTCATGATTTGTTGGATTATAGACACGAATCAAACATTGATGATCATCATTCAATTTACATGCAACAAGGCATGCCCCGTTTAAATCTAAATTTAAATGATGTGACACGTGTTTGGTTAGCGGTTGATTGATGTTGAAACGATGGAAATAGGCTTTAGCATCACTTTGTAATGGGGTTGACCATGTTCTAGCTGTACATGCTGGATTTTGATCTTCTAAATAATTAATCGCTAAATGCCAATTAAATGTTTCATCAATAAGTTGATGATCTGGCGTATCAAGCATAATCCCCGATGGTCTTCCAGGTCGATTCACTAAATGACTTTTCCCTAGATGAGAGAAACTTCTAAATAAGGTTAAATACATCGCATGTCCAATGCATTCATACTCACCAATATCTTGTGAATATACTGTGAGATGGTGTTGCTTGTTCGATACTTGAACAAAGGTTTGAAATGGCTCGATTGAAACCGGCTTTTCAACCCAACCATCTTGAATCCAGTGGTTAAGTGGTCGCTCATTGACGAGTGGCTTAGTGACTGTTGAAAGCAAACTGTCACTTAGAGCATGGTTTGTTTGGACATGATGCGCTACAACCAATCGATATCGACTGTCTTTAACAACATTGGTATGTTGAACCTTGATATCAATGAGGTTAGAGCCTTGGCTCAACATCAGTTCAACATCAAATACGACTTCTTTCATATTTGTTTGCGTAAGTCTTGATGATTCATCTGCAGGGATGTGATAGACCATTTGAACATTCATGAGATGCGTATACAACATGATTTTTTGATCTAAAACGATGATTTCTTTTGGTTTTATGATCACTACATCTTCAACAGGTGGTGAATAATCATAACTGTCTCCTGCATCACAACCATTTTCAATCACCAACATGTTTTCAATGACTTCCCCAGTTTCTTTTATCAGTAGTTGTAATTGATTGTTTTCACATGTTATTTGATAAACATCATTTTCAATCACTTGTGTATGTTGCCAAATGACTGGCGATCCTTGTTCTTCAAAATGATAATAAAGGACACTTAAGCCGTCAATCTCAGGTACCTGAAAACGAATGGTAGAGATATAAACCCATTTATCTTCTAATCTTGCTGCTACTTGACGATCAATAAGCCCTGCATCCACGTGAGTTTGTTTAACCAGTAAATGTGGAACCACTTGACCTTTTTGATCATAAATTGTGATATCCTTTTCCCATGATTGAACCTCAACCTCAACGATTTGACTTGTTTGCTTAAATGGTAAAACATTGGTTATGGTAATGGCACGCTCAATCCCCGATGCTTCAGTGATCAAGCGTTTGGTTAATGCAATTTGATAATGAACCAATTCTTGAATATTCAACAAGCGTTGTTTGATGTCTTGATTGACATAGTCACCATTACATCCCCCCATACTATCATGAGCATGAACACCAAACAATACTTTAAGCACATGTTCAATGAGTGCGTGTGGGTATTCAATGCCAATGGTTTTACCAATCAATGACAATGGTTCTAAAACATGGTAAACATCTTGTTCAATTTGTCTTACAAGTATTTTAATGTCCATTCTTGTTGAACTAATGGTACGGTGAATACGCGCATGTTGACTATCCACAAGTTCACCTTCTACCTCTATTAAATTGGCAAGTCGAAGTGCGTCTACGTAGTTTTCAAACGTACTGATGCAAATATTGGCATCTTGATCAAAGTGTTTCATATGCTCGATGACTTCATAAATAGAAGTTTGAATTGGCATTTGGTCATGTCCATTCATAATTAATCGAGCCTTTGTTGCACTGAATTTATCAAGAACTGGCATGATTTTTGCCATTCGCTTATGTAACCCTTCTTCATCCGTTTCTAAGTATTTTGCACCTTGATAGCCTGTTGCAAGATTGATGCCATAAACCCAAGAACCATCAACACCACGCCATTTAAAGTCTGATTGATTTGCTTTAAGGGTACTTAACCCACGCCAAAAGAACGTGCTTTCAATACCAAACAAACGATAAATTTGAGGCATTTGACTAGCATGGCCAAACGTATCTGGTGCATAACCGACACGCATAACATCGCCAAATGTCAAGCAACGCTTCATCCCATAATAAAGATTGCGCACAACAGATTCCCCATAAACAAGTCTTAAATCGGTTTGGGTATACCAAGGTCCTATTTTAAGTCGACCTTGTTGAACCAATGCCTTTAATCTTGTTTCATAGTGTGGTGCAAACTTCAAAAAATCATCTAACATCACAGCCTGTCCATCTAAAACATAGTAAGCATCTGCATGTTTTTCTAAAAAATGAATGACTTCAATCATATCATGAATTAGTAAAACATGTGTCTCATCCTTACTAAAGTACCACTCCCGATCCCAATGTGTATGCATTAAAATATGTATATCTCTTTTCATTTATCCTGACACCCCTTACAATTTCATTATAAATAAATCGTTTCAATAAAACATGTCAGGTGTTTGGATAATTATCCAAAGAAAAAAAAGATAGCCTTAGCTACCTTCAAACTTCTTTTGTAAGTGTTCAATTAAATCATTCACCATGATCATCATATGAATTTGTTGCTCCCGGCCAATAGCATCCAAAGCATCAATCGCAACACCATGATAAAACCCCTCGTCACATAAAAAACTTAGTTCACTTTCTTTTCGCGTCATACACATGACCATCATCCCTTTTTGTTTTGCAACTTTAGCAATTTCATTCACTTTGATTACACTACCTGAGCTTGATATCATAATCACTTTATAATCATTAAAATGATCCAACATCTCTTCTTCTGTGATGACAATAGAAAGCATGCCCAAATAAATCAGTTGTCGAGATAAATAACGTGCAACAATTTCTGAGCCCCCACGACCACATAAGACAAGCTTTGTATCAGGGTCAATGTGTTGAACCAAACGATGAACACCATCATATTCAATGGTTTCAATAAACATACGAACTTTATCCAAATATCTTGGTTCCTTTGTTTGTAACAATTCAAGATCATGCAAAACTGCAAATTTAAGTTGACTAAAACCATTAAATCCAAGGCGCTTGCATGCACGATTGATGGTTGCTTGAGAGGTAAAGCTATCTTCACATATAGCAAGAACAGACATTTTAGGGATTTGTTCAAAATGATGCTCTAAATAATCAAAAACAGCGAGTTCACTACTTGGTACACCACGTCTTGTTTCTCTTGCTTTCAATTTATGAATCACATGATAATCCATTGGCTTCCCCCTTTTTTTCATCATAGCATAGCATTTTAACAATATCAATACACCTTTTTTTATTCAACTATGCTAAAATAGACAAAAGGGGTGACTGCATGAACATCAATGATTTAATCAAAACAACCTATCGTAATTTAAATGAAACAGAGAAGGACGTTCTCAAATACATGCTTTCTCATTCAAAAAAACTAAAAGAAATGAAAATACAAGATGTTGCAAAAGCAACATTCACACAGCCAAATACCATTATTCGTATGTCTAAAAAACTTGGCTATTCTGGTTTTTCAGAGATGAAACATGCTTTGTTTCACCATTTAGAAAGTCCCATTCAACTTGTTAAAGAAGTCCAAAATGATTTGTACCATGATTTAATGCAAACCAAAACCTTGATTCATGAACAACAACTAGACGAAGTTGCAAAAAAAATGATTAATGCCCAACACATCAGTATTTTTGGTATTGGAGCATCGCGATTTAGTGCCGACGTGTTCTCAACAAGATTATCTTTTCTTGGTATGTCTTCATCAACATTTATTGACCAACATGCTATGTTTTTTTATACCAATCGATTAAGTAAGCAAGATGTTTGTTTAATGATTTCATATTCGGGTCAGCAACAAGGTATTATTGCACCTGCCTTACTTGCGAAAAGTAGAGGGGCATTGGTTATTTCTTTAACAGGTGTTTCTGACAATGAATTGGCGAGAATTGCTGACATACGATTATTCTTTCAATCGACGCCACTGAGTTTTAATGGTGCAGATCTTACCTCAAGACTTCCTGCAGATATGGTTCTTGATGCTTTGTTTCATGCCATTATGAAGCAAATTGATGTGTAAAAATAAACGAATTGTTTACTTTTTATGATTTGTTTATTTTTTAAAAAAATACCCATTTACCTCCTTTTATCACTACAATAATGATTGAGGAGGTTTTATTATGACTAAAAAAGTTTCAGTTACCATTGTCGGTGGTGGATCAACATGGACACCTGGTATCTTACAAGGATTAACCAAGCATCATCAATCACAATTCCCTTTAAACCGTGTTTGCCTATTTGACATCAACCATGATCGCCAACAAGTAATTGGTGAATTTGGCAAAGTACTTTTTAAAGAACAATGTCCAGATGTTTTATTTGACTACACATGTGATGCAACCATTGCTTATCAAGATGTTGACTTCGTGTTTTGTCAAATGAGAACAGGTGGTTACCCAATGCGCCAACAAGACGAGCATATTCCATTAAGCATGGGAATTATAGGACAAGAAACATGTGGGCCTGGTGGCTTTGCATATGGACTTCGTTCCATTAAAGATATGATTGAGATGGTTAAGGAAGTACGTAAGTATAGTCCTAATGC
Source organism: uncultured Erysipelotrichales bacterium (assembly GCA_964632125.1). Taxonomy (GTDB): domain Bacteria; phylum Bacillota_I; class Bacilli_A; order Erysipelotrichales; family CAZWEF01; genus CAZWEF01. The sequence continues at coordinate 7,071 of CAZWEF010000020.1, read as the reverse complement.
ATGGATTATTAACTATACCAATCCTGCAGCAATCGTTGCTTACGCTTTAAAAAAAGCATTTCCTGATGATCATCGCATCATCAATATTTGTGATCAACCTGTTAATTTAATGCGTTCTTATGGTCGATTACTTGGTAAAGATATCTCTAAGTATGAACCTGTTTATTTTGGGTTAAATCATTTTGGTTGGTTCAAACATATATATGACAATGATGGTCATGATGTTGTTCCTAAGCTAAAAGCCATCATAGAAAAAGATGGTTTTATTCCAGTGGATGCTGAACAACGTGATCCTTCTTGGCTTGATACTTACGCAATGGTTCAAGATATGTTGCATGATTTTCCTGAGTATTTACCAAATACTTATTTACAATATTATTTATACCCTGAATACAAGGTAAACAAACTAAACCCTGAATTCACAAGAGCAGATGAGGTGATGGCAGGACGTGAAAAGAAAGTGTTTGATGCATGTCGTGAAGTTGCTGCAAAGCAATCAACAGTTGGGTCTTATCTTGTCCATAACGATGCTCACAGTGATATGATTATTGACATTGCTGCTTCAATCAAAGACAATAAGCATGATTATTTTATTGTTATGGTTGAAAATAATGGGTTAATTGAAAATGTAACAAATGATGCTATGGTTGAAGTTGCTGCAACTGTAGGTTCAAATGGACCTCGTCCTTATGGGGTTTTTCAAGTAAGTACTTTTTACAAAGCACTCATTGAGAATCAATATGCATATGAACGATTAACTGTTGAAGCCTATTTTGAACAATCTTATCAAAAAGCACTTCAAGCATTAACACTTAATCGAACAGTTATCGATGCTAAAAAAGCTAGACGTGTTTTAGATGCTTTAATTGAGGCTAATAAGGGTTATTTCCCACCTCTAAATTAATCGAAAATAGATTATTTTGCCCAAATTCATGCAAATATGCATAAAATGTGTTATAATGTAATTAGCGTTGTTTAACACAACAAGAAAGTGGGTAAATCAATGTTTAATGTAGATGATTTGGTAACATATGGTTCTTTTGGTGTTTGTCGCATAAAACGAATTGGCACAAAACCCAATGTAGATCATAGTCGCATCTATTATGAACTACTGCCAATTGATGGTGATGACCACATGATGATTTCAATTCCAAGTGATAATGACACATTGGTTGCAAGAATGCAAGAAGTCATGACAAAAACTGAGTTTGAACATGTTTTACTACAAATCAAACAATTATCTGTTCAATGGGTATCGGATGCCAATAAAAGAAAACAACGCTATCGCGATATTCTTGAACAGGGATCTGCTTTGGATTTGTTTAAACTTGTTAAAGAAGTCAAACAACACCGTCATCAAAGTGCACAAAAAAATGCAACAATTTCACAACATGACAAACATTGTTATGACCAAGCCATTAAACGTTTGATTCAAGAATGTGCTTGTATCTTAGATGTGAGTCAAGACATGGCAAAAGAACTGATATTAAGCCAAGAATAAAAAGCATTTAGAATGATCTAAATGCTTTTTATTTACCTTCTAAATGGCGTCTTTTGAGTTCAAATTCTGTTTCATCAATTTCACCTTTTGCATAACGTTCTTCTAAAATACGTTGTGCTGTTGATACAGTTGGTACAAAATCTTTTTTATTTGTTTTTGTGATTAGATAAACAATGACAATCACAAGTGCAATAGCTAGTAGCCAAAACACAAATCCACCACCCATCATACCACCAACAACAGGATTACAATGTCGATACATAATCCACCTCCCAAAACCATCGTAACAGTTTAATGTGGAGATTATATGGAGGGTTCTGATTTAAAAATGAGTATCACCTCAGTGCCTTGATTTACCTCACTAAAAATGAGTATTTGTCCCCCATGTGCTTCTACCAACTCTTTTACAATCGCGAGTCCAATGCCACTGCCCCGTTCATTTGTTTGATGTGTTCGATAATAACGATTTAAAATTAACTGTTGTTGAACTAAACTCATGCCAATACCACGATCTTTAATACTGATAATGGTTTCATTTGTTTGTTTTGTGACACTGATATTTATGTCACTTCTCATTTGACCATATTTAATAGCATTATCAACAATGTTCATGATGATTTGTTGAAATCGTTTTGAATCAACAACAATTGTTTCATGTTGATGATTGAATACAACCTTCATTTGTTTCTCTTCAATTCTTGGTTTTAATACTTCTAAAACATGTTGTACAATTGGTTCTACTTCAACCATTTGTTTGTTTAATGTATAGGTTTCAAGTTCAATTTGCTCCAACTGGTGGATATCTTCCACCAAATATTCTAATCTTTTCAACTCTTCTTTAATCGTTGCATGGAGACGTTCGTCGTACTGCCAAACACCCTCTTCAATGTTTTCTAACGTAAGACTGAGTGCCGTAAGTGGTGTTCTTAGTTCATGACTTAGGTTAGTTGATTTTTTCTTTCTTAAGTTCTTTTGATACCAAAGCATTTGGGATAGCTCACTTATGTGGCGTTCAATTTCATGGTATTCACGAATCTTACTTGGCGGTGTAGAAACAGTTTCCCCTTTTTTAGTTTCAACAATCTTTTTGATGATGGTTTGTATGGGTTTTACTAAGAAATGAGTTAATAATAGACTCAACATAATCGCAAAAGAAAATGATACAAGACCAATTAAAACAAATGATTGATTCATTGTTTTTAAATGATGCAAGCCTACTTGGCTCATAAGTATGGGTCTATAATTGTATATTTGAACAAGTGTTGATTGTTGGTTTAACATAATCGTTGTTTCATAAACTGAATAAACATCTTGTCCATATGCTAAAAGTTGTTTTTCAGTTGCTTGGTATTGATCTTTGATTTGTTGAATCATGTCTTGATTGACCTCAAACCCATCAAACCAAACAGTCTCTTGTTTTAATACCAAAATAAAGCCTTGTGAAACAAGATCATTTGCAAAAGATGTCTCAAACAACAAGGCTTCAGGGTTTTGATGGGTTTGTAGTTGATTAATGATTTCATTCATTTTGTCTTGATTTTGACTATCCATGTATCTCATAAAATCATCTTTTAAAAAGATATTGGTAAAGAGGGTTACCGTTACAACAATCACTAATGCAAACGATATAAAAGTAAACCATAATGTTTCTTTTAAGGATATGTTTTTTTTCATGTCAATCCCTTACCCCAATAAAACGATAGCCAATACCGCGTATTGTTTCAATGAATAATGGTTGTTTTGTGTTTGTTTCAATTTTTGATCGAAGATTTTTTATATGTGAATCAATGGTTCTTTCAAACCCTTCATATTGATGACCAAAAGCACTCAAAATCAATTGTTCTCGAGTGAAAACTTGACTGGGATGTTTAACCATGGTGTACAAAACTTGGTATTCGTGATTGGTTAACTTAATTGGCTTTTGATTGATTGACACCAATCGATTTATAGGATCAATCATTAACTGTTTGTCATTAAACGAGATTGTGTGACTTGGTACTAAAACCTCAATTCGTGCTAATAACTCTCTTAATCCAAATGGTTTCTTTAAATAATCTTTTGCCCCTGATTCAAACCCATTGACAACTTCATCTTCACTTACTTTTGCAGATGTCATGATAATGGGTATTTTTAATTGTTGTGTTACCATTTTAGCTATCGACTCACCTGACATGTCAGGAAGCATTAAATCAAGTAAAATAATGTCAAACGTTTGTCTTTCAATCAAATCAAGTGCTTCTTTCCCATTTGTTGCTTGAATCACTTGATAATCATGTGCAGTTAAAAAATCAGTGACTGCTTGAGAAATGTTTGAATCATCTTCAATGTAAAGTATGGATGCTTTCATGTCATCACCTCAAATTCATTATAGCACATTCATTTATTGTTTAGAAACTTTGTTTTGCTCCATGGTTTCTCCATAATCTTTTTGTAAGATATTGTTTAAGGAGGATTTGATATGTCAAAAAAATACTTAATTGTGGCCCTTGTTTTAGTTATGGTAGCAAGTGTCGTCTATTTTTCTCAAAACATGAAACAACAAACTACAAACAGTCGACCTAGTGAAAACCAAACAAGCAATCGCCAAAATCCCTATCAAATAAGCAAACACACAAACAATTCATCGCAGATTAATCTTATGATCAATCAAACACAGATGGTGCTTGAAAATCAAAAAGTGGATCGTTATATGTATACCAATCAAACAAATGATACATTTCTTGCAGGCATGCCAATCATTGTTAATCAAAATGAACCCCTAGAGATTCATGTGCAAAACAATACGGATGTTGTGACAAATGTTCATTGGCATGGCCTGTCAGTTGATAACGATCAAGATGGTCCTGGAATCATCATCAAACAAAATGATGATCATGTGTACCAATTTACACCAACAAAATCAGGTACATACTGGTATCATTCTCACGAACGTCCGGTTCGCGACCAAGTAGACAAAGGTATGTATGGGCCTTTGATTGTCAAGGATCCAATTGATGATCTATATGATGGTGATTACATCATGATGTTAGACGATTGGCAAGTTGGTGGTAGAAGTATGGGCATGGAGCAAATTGGAAACATAGATACTGTCAATGGTCAAACTGGGCAAGGCATTACCCCAGTCACATTAAAAACGGGCGAAATTGTCAAACTTCGCTTTATCAATGCATCAACAGCATTGACACATGAATTAACATTCCCAGTCCCTGTTACAATCACGCATACTGATGGTCGTGCACTTGTCCAAACAATCCAAACATCGACACTCAGTATCGCTCCAGGTGAGCGTTATGATGTTGAGTTAACCATGAATGACTCCTCTGATACTCGCTCTTTTATCACATCATCTAGGAATACTGGTATAACAATTCCAATTGAATATACCTATCAAGCAAATGCCACCCTCAAAAAAAGTCCATTTATACCAGCGACTTTAACTTCTATCGCTTCTCAAGCTCATGTTACACCAGACATTATCATGACGTTGTCTGATCAAATGGGGCAAAAAATGATGACACATGAATGGACCATTAACAATGAAGTCTTTCCTAATTTAGAAGCTTTTAAACTTAACTTGAATCAGTTGTATACCATTCGATTCGATAATAAAAGCATGCATAATATGGATCATCCAATGCATATACATGGTGCTCACTTCTTAGTTCTTTCCATAAATGGTAAGCCTGTATCAAATGAGATTTGGAAAGATACAATCAATGTTCCTTATGGACAGTATGTTGATGTCGCTATTTCATTTGATAAACCAGGTGAATGGATGGTTCATTGTCACATATTAGATCATGAAGATGGTGGTATGATGACAAGTATAATTGTTGAATAGTGATGTATTTCATCACTATTTTTTGATGTTTTGACATAACTTAGAACAGTACTTATTGATGCATCATAAAACCCATAATAAGCATAACGTAGTCAAGAAGTCGTGCTAACTGAACTTTAAACATGCTTATATTTGCTCTTTTTCAAACATGTATACAGGATTTTGAGTAGATTTATTTGGAGTATCGACCTCTCGTGTAAATAAATATTGATATAATGTAAATAATATTTGACATGATGTCAAATAAATGTTACTATATTTTTGTAATCATTGACTAAGGAGGTCTATTATGACTTATTATACTAAAAAAGCAATTGTTTCGATCATCACCCAACTCATTCTTTTTATCTCATTTTTCCCGCAAGTCTTAAGCAAAACATCATCTTTTGAAACTTTGTCACCTTTATTTTTAACAACTTGGGCATCCTTCTTTTTAATTCTACTTGTAGCCAATATTGTAATTAAAATAATTGTCATGATTGTTTTTGAAATCATACTAAAGATAACAAAAAAAGAATCACAACCAACAATTATCGACGAGCGAGATCAATTAATTGAGCTTAAATCAATCCGTAACTTGTGCTTTGCCTTTATCTTTGGCTTCTTTGTTTCAATGGTTGTGATGCTCTTTAATCAGTCATTAACAACAATGTTTTCTATCCTAGCTTATTCATTTCTATTTGCCGGCATCACTCTAGAAGCATCCTATATATCTTATTATCAAAGTGAGGCCTAATCATGACCAAAACAAATGTTCATAATCACATCCGTAAGTTACGTTTTTTAAATAATGAGATGACGCAACAACAATTAGCTGATCTTGTCGGTATTTCAAGACAAACCATGGTCGCTATTGAAAAAGAAAAGTACTCTCCCTCAATTGAGGTTGCATTTCTAATTGCAAAAGTGTTTGGGTTACCTTTAGAAGAGGTGTTTTATTATGATGAAGCATAATACAATGAAAGCAGTTATATGTGCAGGATATCAATCAAATGATTACCTTAAAGTAAAAGATGTTCCTCTTCCTTCTAATCCCAATAACAACATTCTCATTAGAGTGACATATAGTAGCATTGAAAGTGGTGATGCAGTCATTAAAAATGCAGACAATTTTATGATCAAACTTATTTTCGGGTTAAGAAGACCGCGTCAACCGATTTTAGGAACGGGACTTGTAGGAATTATTGAAGAAGTCGGTTCAAATGTCACAAACTTTAGCGTTGGTGACCGTGTCATCTCATCTAGAGACATGAAGTTTGGTTGTCATGCTCAATATGTATCCATGAACAAAAATGATGTCATAGAAAAAATACCTGATAACTTAAATGAACAAGATGCTATTTCAATCATGTTTGGTGGTTTTGCCGCATTACATTATTTAAAAAAACACTTTAAACCAGGTCGTATGTTAATCTATGGTGCTTCTGGTTCGGTTGGTTTGTCAATGGTTCAACTCGCAAAACATTATGGTTACCATGTAACGGCTGTATCTAGTAAAAAAAATCATGATTGGGTGCGTTCATTTGGGGACGACATTGTCGTAGATTACAAAAAAGATGGATGGAAAGATCAATTGACTCAGTATGATATCATCTTTGATGCTGTTGGAAAAACAACAAAAGGAAGTTGGAAAGGATACCTTAATCAAGGGCCTTTTTATACGATTGCTAAAGGACTTGTTAAAGCCAATAATTAAGATTTAAAACAATTAATTGAATTAATTTATAAA
>CAZWEF010000019.1:0-26462 GCA_964632125.1 uncultured Erysipelotrichales bacterium | reverse complement strand
GTGATTTAAATGCAGCCATTGAATTGGCTGAGTATTTAAGGGATATTAAGCATCAGCCTGAACAAGTTCAAGATTTTTATCCAACCCCTGGAACATTATCAACTGCTATGTTTTATACTGAAATTGATCCACGTAATATGAAACCAATTTATGTCCCTAAAACAAAAGAAGAAAAAGCCATGCAGCGTGCTTTGATACAATACAAGTCTCCAAAAAATAGAGAACTCGTATTAAAGGCATTAAAACTAGCGGGAAGAGAAGATTTAATTGGAAAAGGACCTCAAGCATTGATTCAAGCCTCAGGTACAAGTTATTATAAAGGGAAACATCAAAGACAAGGGAAACGACCTAGATAAGTTCTTCATTAAGATAATGTTGATTCTTAGGTTTGAAAAAATATAACTATTAGTCAAATAAATTAAAAAGATAAAAAGAACAACTAAACTGAGTTGCTCTTTTTGTTGATGATGGTTTCAACGACTTTAGAAGCGATGATAAGGCCTGCTGTAGCTGGGACAAAAGGCGTACTACCAGGTGTGACTTTTTGATATTTATTGGATGCATCACGTTGAATGCCGGGTTCGAGCTGTTTGAGCTTTTGTACTTGATCGATGTTTGGTCTGATAATGGTCTCAGTTGAGTAAACAACAGGCACATTTTGGATGTTTCTTTTTCTTAGTTCTTTTCTCATCACTTTTGCAAGTGGACATATTTCTGTTTTTTCTATGGTTGTTAATGAAAGCTTGGTAGGATCTAATTTATTTCCAGTACCCATACATGAAATCACTGGAATGCCTGCGCGATGTGCTGTTTCAATGATGAGTAGTTTAGCTGTAACAGTATCAACTGCATCGACCATAAAATCACAGTCTTCAAGGTTGAGTTCATGAATGGTTTCTTTAGAGACAAACAAGCGTTTTTTGGTTAATTTAATGTTAGGATTGATGCTTAATGCACGATTGGCACATACATCTACTTTTGGTTGTCCAATGGTATCCCATGTGGCAATCAATTGCCTGTTTAAATTAGTTACACTCACAACATCATCATCAATTAAAATAAGATGACCAATGCCACTTCTTACAAGCGCTTCAACAACATAGCTGCCAACACCACCAAGACCAAATACTGCAACAGTTGCTTGTTGTAGTTTTTTTGTACCAGATGAATGAATTAGGAGCTCGGTACGAGCAAATTGATTCATAAAACACCTCCATAAGTATTATAGCATTGATTTTTTGTTTTACTAGCTTTAATGAGTGAAGTTTTGTATAATATTAGCGAGGTGAAACTTTGATAAAAAAGATTGTTTGTGGTTTTTTACAAGAAAATTGTTATGTGATGGATGATGCATTAGGTCATTGTATTATTGTCGATCCAGGTGATGATGCTAAAAAAATCAAACGTTATATTCTTGAACAAGAGTTAATTGTTGAAGCAATATTACTGACACATGGTCATTTTGATCATATTGGTGCCGTTGATGCTTGTGCGCAGTTTTATGGATGTGATGTGTACATGCATCCTGAGGATTTGGTTATTATTGAAGCGTATATGAAGGACCCTAATTACAAGCGTTATCATGTTGAAGTTAATTCTGAAATTAAACCAATTAGTGACTTTAAGTCGCATTATTTTAACTTAGAAGTGATGCATGTTCCAGGTCACTCACCAGGCTCTTGTTTACTATTAGAAGTTGATCATAAAGTGATGTTTAGTGGTGATACATTATTTAAAGGTACAGTTGGTCGTACTGATTTGTTGCTTTCAAGTGGGCATGATATGAAACAAAGTATTGCACTTATAAAAGAACTAGATGCATCCTATAAAGTTTATCCTGGACATGGTGATGCAACAACGTTGTTAGAAGAATTTGAAACGAATCCTTTTTTTTAAAGGATTCTTTTTTTTATGAGCGAATGATTGATGAGGTGATTTTGTGAAACAAACCTTTAATGAATTGATCAATCGATGTATTCAAGAAAATGTAACAGATCTTCATATGAGTGTACAAGAAACAAAGTGGTATTTGTTTATTCGGATAAAAGGTCATTTAAATGTACTTAAGCAGTTACCGCTTGAGCAAGGAGAAAAGCTTGTCAACTATATTAAATTTATTGGTCATCTAGATCTCAGTATGCATTTTAAACCCCAAACAGGTATGATTTGCTTTAAATATGAAACCCGGTTTATTTATTTGCGTGTTTCATCTATTCCGAGTACACCTTTTGAAAGTTTAGTGATTCGTTTATTGAACAATCATCAACCTCTTGCATTGCATGATTTAACCTGTTTTAAAGAGCCGATTCAGTTCTTTAGAAACATTGCAATTAAAAAACAGGGTTTGATGATTACTTCTGGTGCAACAGGAAGCGGTAAAACAACCACCCTATATGCCTTACTCAGTGAACTTGATCAAAATCGAAAAGCGAGTATTATTACAGTTGAAGATCCGATTGAAATACCTTGTAGTCGCTATACTCAACTGCAAATTAATGAAGATGCTGGAATTGATTTTTATAGTTGTTTAAAACAGATTTTAAGACATGATCCTGATGTCATCATGATTGGTGAAATCCGAGATGAACTTACAGCTAAAATTGCGATTAGAAGTGCTTTAACAGGGCACTTGGTGTTGGCTTCTATGCATGCTTCAAGTCCTGTTTCAAGTATTAATCGTTTGCTTGAGTTAGGTGTGCAAATGGAGGATTTGAAAGCGACTCTCATTGGCGTGTCTTTTCAAATATTGTGTTACACAAAAAAAACAAATAGACCAATGTGTGTTTATGAATGGTTAAATCATCAACAACTTATGCAATACTTTGAAAAACAAGACATCAACTATGATCGTCTAAATCATTATCTTGAACTTGCAATTAAACAAGATATTGTCACAAAAGAAAGTGTACAAGGTTATATCAATGGGTAAGTTGACGTTTATTGAACATTTGATTTACTACTTAAGTTCTGGGGTTAGCTTACAAGATGCGTTGTTGTTGATGCCTGAAAAACATCAAAAGTTAGGTGCTACTATCCAACAATTGCTCCATCAAGGTTACGATATCTTTGATGCTTTTGAAAAAGAGATGTGGCCAAGGGGATGGCTTGTCTTGTTTTACTTTTTTTATCAAACTAGACCTTTAGAACAAGCACTACAAGAGAGTTTAAACTTGTATCTAAAGCAAAAAGAGGAAAAAAGAATGATGATTCAAAAATTGAGTTATCCGGTTTTACTCATGATGATGGCAATGATGATTGGTCTTTTCTTCAGTTATTTTTTAATGCCACAAATGATTGCATTAAAAGAAACATTATCAATTAAGTCGATGCTGATGGATTCATTTATATTTGTTTTTGGTTTATTTCCTCAGTTCTTAGTTATTTTGATTTTAATACTGACACTACTTTGTATACTTGTAGCACTTGTTTTAAAACAACCTAAATGGTTGCTTAGGCGTTTGCTCTTGGTACCGATATTAAAGCAACCGATTCAATATATGATTACTGTTAAATTCTCTTTGTATTACAAAGAAATGCTTAAAAAAGGGTTGACTAATGGACAGGTGCTTGACTTCCTTGCTTCACAACAGGTGGATCAACTGATTATGTGGGTCAGTCAGTCTTTAAGAGATGATTGTTTAAAAGGTCAACATCTATTAGATGTTCTTACACACGCTTCCTATTTTCTTGAATCATTTAAAGCAATCTTACCTGTTGCTTTTCGTGTTAAAGAACAAATTGTGGTGATTGAACACTATCTAGCGTTTGAACAAAAACACTATGAAAAAACGGTTGCGCTTTGGTTAAAAATTTTATTGCCAACTATATTTTTAATTATTGGTGCTATGATGATTTTTATATACATGTCTTTTTTATTACCAATGACTTCTGTTATTGAACAAATTTAGGAGGGTTAAGATGAAAAAAACAGCTTTTACAATTTTAGAGATGATGCTTGTTTTACTCGTTATTTCAGTCATTTTGTTATTAATTATTCCAAATATCGTTGGGAAACAAGCGATGATTAAAGATAAAGGATGTCAAGCTCAAATTGAGATGATCAATGCACAAATACTGTTGTATGAGATTGAAAATGGTGAAATGCCAGGTTCAATGCAAGCACTAGTTGACAGTGGGTTGGTTACTGAAAAACAACGTATTTGTGCAAATGGTGATGCAATTGAAATTGTTGATGGGCAAGCGACGACATAGTGCATTTGGGCTTTTGGAAATGATGTTTGTCTTATTTGTGATGAGTATTTTACTTGTCGTGACTTACTATCAAGCACCTAAAACAAAGACATTATCGACTTTAAAAGATGAGGTGAGTCAAGTTTTGATTGAGGCACATCAAGAAGCCTTGATGAGTCATTCTAGGGTTGATGTCGATGTTTTGGCTGATGGATTTAAAGTTCAATTGAATCAACAATCGATTCATTATACAGGTGTTCATGTAAAAGGAGAATCATTTTATTATACAGAATCTGGTACCATTTCAAAAAGTCAAACGTGGATGGTTCAATACAATAAACAGTCATTTAAGATTATTTTTTATCTAGGGAGTGGTTACTTTGTTATTCAATAAAAAAGGGTTTACACTGTTAGAACAATTGTTGGCGTTACTTGTTGTATCAATCACCATAACATCGGTTGTTTTACCAACCATACAACTGCAAAGAAATAAAGCTAAAGTTAAACAACAATATAAACAACTCATTTTGTCCTATAATCAAAAGATCAAAGAGGTGCTACATGAAAAAAGCGTTCACGATGATTGAAATGTTACTTGTTTTGGTGTTATCACTGACGATGTTAATGTTACTGCAACCAATTGTTCAAACGCTAAAACCAACTAACAATGCATCAAATCAGTTTTTGAGTCTTTTAGATTTTCAATTGAGACTGGCTTTTGTTAATGACATGACAGTTGTGTCAAAGCAACTTTTAATCGCAGATGATATCGAATATCGATGTGAACAAGACTCACTTTACATAACCCCTGGATATCAACCACTTCTTTTTGATTTGCCATGTTCATTTGAAAAAGAAGACTATGTTTACCTAGTCACACCGTTAGGTAGGTATTTACTTGGTGAATAAAAAAGGTAGTATGCTCATCTACGCATTGTTTGTTTTCATTCTATGTACTAACTATATGTTGATTCAAATTCGAAGTACACTTTTTTCAAGTAAACAGGTACATGTACTTGAAAGGGGTTATCGGCGATTACTCATCTACCATCAAATCAAGAATTTGGCGTGGGATGAACCGTTTATTCTGGATACAGTTGTTTTGGATTGGGAAGTCATTGAAGCATCAAAAATAATCGATGGACATTTGATTCGTTCATTTGAAATAGTGGGGGATGGTAGATTTATCGTTTCAATCATTTATGATGCACAAACAAAGGAACGATTAGTATACACCAAAGCATGACGTTTTTCTTGAAGATAGATGATTGATTTGTTATAATGTTAATTGGAGGTGTTATCATGAATTCATCTAAATTAGTTGAATTGTTACAAGTCAATCATATCGATGCGATGCTTATTACATCAGAACATCATCGCTTTTATTATTCAGGTTTTACTGGCTCTACTGCAACCCTTTGGATTTCAAAGCATGAGCGTTTATTATTCACTGATTTTCGTTATTTATCGCAAGCTGCTGAGCAATGTCCTGATTTTGAAGTTGTGGATGTCGCTAAGTCGCCAATGTATGATAAGATAAATAGTATCGTTGGATCAAACAAAGACTTTGTTATTGGGTTTGAAGGTGATGATGTTACTTATCAACTCTATGAACTGATGAAAGCAAAAATCAACGCAACATTAAAGTCATTTGATTGTTCAGGTATTCGTCGCATTAAAAGTGAGGCTGAGCTTACAATTATGAAGAAAGCTGCTGAAATTGTTGATGAAACATTTGAATATGTTCTTGCAAACGCCCGTGTAGGGATGACTGAGCGTGAGCTTGAACAAATGATGGTTGGTCATATGAAAAAACTAGGGGCATCTAAGGAGTCTTTTTCAACAATTGTTGCTTCAGGTTATCGAGGTGCACTACCTCATGGTGTTGCATCTGATAAAGTCATTGGTCCAAATGAACTTGTGACAATTGATTTTGGCGCAGTGTATCAAGGTTATTGTTCTGATATCACACGCACATTTGCAACAGGTAAAGATATTGATCCAAAATTGATTGATATTTATCATGTTGTCAAAGAAGCGCAAGAAACATCACTTGCTGCAATTAAACCAAATATGATGTGTTCAGATATTGATAAAATAGCACGTGACATTATTGCTAAACATGGTTATGGTGATTACTTTGGTCATGGCTTAGGTCATGCTTTAGGTATACTAGTTCATGAAAACCCGCGATTTAACCCATTGGATACAACGATCCTTGAGCCAAATATGGTCATGACTGTAGAACCAGGCATTTACATTGATGGTCTTGGTGGTGTCCGTATTGAGGACGATGTTGTTGTAACAAACGATGGTGTGAGACAACTCACACTAGCAGATAAAACATTACGTTATATAAGAGAGGTAGAATAAGATGATTAGTGTAAGTGATTTAAGACCAGGGATGTCGTTTATTTATGAAGGTAATTTATGTGTTGTGTTAGAGGCAAGTCACAATAAAACTGCTCGTAGTGCAGCCAATATTCGTGTTAAAATGAAAAACATGAGAACCGGATCCCATACTGAAACAACGTTTGGTTCAAGTGATAAAGTTGAACGCGCGATTATTGATAAAAAGAAAATGCAATTTTTGTATGACTCAGGAGACTTCTTTGTTTTCATGGATAATGAGACATATGAACAAATTGAAGTCGCTGCTAAAGCACTTGAATGGGAAAGAAAGTTCTTGCGTGGTAATGATGAAGTTGAGGTTGTTTCTTATAATGATGAGGTTTTGGGTGTTAATTTACCAGCCAATGTGCCACTTACAGTGACTGAAACTGAGCCTGCTGTTAAAGGTGATACGGCTACAGGTGCTTCAAAAACAGCGGTACTTGAAACAGGGCTTGAAATCAAAGTGCCATTGTTTATTACTGAGGGTGAAGTGGTACTTGTAAATACAACTGATGCTAAATATGTAGGAAGAGCTTAATTCTTCCTTTTTTATTTGAATTTATTGCTTAAATCAAGTAAAATAGAAGTAGTTATGGAGGTGCTATAATGTTAGAGAATTATTTAAAGATTGCACAAGACTCTCCTTTTGGAGAAGTGGGGTTACATAAAGATGTTTTTGATTTTTTTGTGATACAAGCTATTAGAGAAACTAAAGGCGCTGTTTACGATGTTGCTTTACCAAATGCAAAGTCAGCTGTTCTTTGTTATTTTGAGAATGGGGTTTTAATCATTGATGTTTCGATACGTGTTATGTACGGTTATCGTGTTCAAGTCATTATTGAACGTGTTCAAGAACGTATTATTCAACAAATTGAACAAGCGACAGGCATCACACCTAAAGAGGTTAATGTCTTTGTTTTTAATATTGAATTTTAGAATAGGGCAACCTATTTCTTTTTAAGTGAGGGGTTTATAAATGGCAATTAAAGAACAACGAATCGTCGGTAGACGAGTAGCAATGGTTTTTGTGTATCAAGCTTTGCTGCTAGATTTATCACTGCGAGATATCGAACAAAATTATTTATATGATGAAGGTTTTTTAAACTTGAAATCATCGACACAAGACTTTATTAAAGGTTTGTGTTATTCAACGTATCAAAACAAAGAAAAGTTAAAAGAAAGAGTTCAACCATATCTAAAAAAAGATTGGAGTTTTGAACGACTCAGTGTGATTGAACAAGCCATTTTATTACTTGCTTGCTATGAATTAATGTATGGTGATGCACCAAGAGAAGTTGTGATGGATGAGTATGTGTCGTTAGCAAAGAAGTTTGCAGATGTTCCAAATTACAAATTTATCAATGCTGTATTGGATAAAATAGCACATGAGTCAATATCTTAGTGTAAGTGGACTTAATCGTTATTTAAAGCAACGATTGGAACAAGACCAACACATACAAAATATATTAATTCAAGGTGAGATTTCAAATTTTAAGGCACATAGCTCAGGCCATTGGTACTTTAGTTTAAAGGATGCAAATGCTCGGGTTGCTGCTGTGATGTTTGCAACCAATACTAGACGTGTTAAGTTTAAATTAGAGGATGGTATGCAAGTCATCATGAAAGCAAGTGTCTCAATTTATGAAGCGACTGGACAATATCAACTATATGTTACTGACATGATGCTAGATGGATTAGGGCAGTTATCAATCCTTTTTGAACAAACCAAAAAGCAACTTTATAAAGAGGGCTTGTTTGATAAAGAACACAAAAAACAGCTTCCTAAATTACCATTAAAAATTGCTGTCATAACAGCTCGTACAGGTGCAGCTATCCATGATATTATGACGACAATTGATCGTCGTTTCCCTATTGCAAAGGTTACTTTGTTTCCTGTTTTGGTTCAAGGTGATCAAGCTAAATTTGCCATTACACATGCGATTAAAGAGGCAAACAAACAATCATTTGATGCCATTATTTTAGGCCGAGGTGGGGGTTCTATTGAGGATTTATGGGCTTTCAATGAAGTAGAAGTTGCTTATGCAATCTATGAATCATCCATTCCTATTATCACTGGTATTGGGCATGAAGTTGATGTTACCATTGCAGATTATGTCGCAGATATGAGGGCTGCAACACCAACTGCTGCAGCTGAACAATTGGTGCCTGATTTAAAGGACTTGTTACAGTATATTGACGGTCTGAGTCATCGTTTACACCAAAACATGAAAGGTCGACTGATGATAAAGCAACAACAGTTATTAGTGCTTAAAGCCAATCGTTTTTTTCAAAATCCTGAGGCAACATTGGTGATGCAATATCAGCGTTTAAATCAATTGAATCATTCGCTGTCTTCAATTATGAAGCATCGTCATCAACAAATGAATCAGCAACTTTTGTTTATAACAAAAGAATTCAATCATCTGTTTAATATGATGATTGATCAAAAGAAAGCAAATTGGCTTCAATTGACAGCCAAACTCGATGTTTTAAGTCCTCTTAAAACATTAACTCGTGGTTATGTTGTGGTTAAAGACCAGTCTAAAGTCATTCAGTCAATTGATGATTTAGTGATTGGTCATCAAGTAAAACTTCAAATGAAGGATGGTGTTGCTTTAGCAACCATCGATGAAAAGGAGAATTCAAGTGAAAAAAGAGATGAACTATGAGCAAGCGATTGCACGCCTTGAAACAATTGTAAGCCAACTTGAAAAAGGGCAAGTTGACTTAGCTGATTCTATGACGCTTTATCAAGAAGGTGTTTCATTAATTCAATACTGTGAACAAACGCTTCAACAATTTGAACAATCAATGGTTCAAGTCTATGAGGATGGGCAGTTACAGGAAGTTGAAAAGGAGGCATTGTAATGGAATTAAAAACAGAATTGATTCAAAAACAACTCCTCACATTAATGGAACAAACAAAACCAAGTGTTTTAAAAGAGGCAATGACGTATGCGCTAACCAATGGTGGTAAACGATTACGTCCATTGTTGTTTTTAACTGTGCTAGAAGCCTATGGTATTGATTATGTACCATACTTAGATGTTGCATGTGCTTTTGAGATGATTCATACTTATTCGCTCATACATGATGATTTACCTGCAATGGACAATGATGACATGAGACGAGGAAAAGCGACGACACATCGTCAATTTAATGAAGCGATTGCAATCTTAGCTGGAGATGCTTTGTTGACAGATGCGTTTACTGTGATTGCTAAAAACCAAGCACTAAATGACAAGCAAAAAGTAAAAGTGATTTCTATTTTATCACTTGGTTCTGGTTCTAAAGGTATGGTTTATGGCCAACTTAAAGACTTAGAGTCTGAAGGAAAGAACATCACTTTAGATCAATTAAAAGAGATTCATGCTCATAAGACAGCATGTTTGTTACAAGCTCCGTTGATGGCTGCTGCAGTGATTGCAAGTCCAGATGATGTCAATACTTGGTCTAAGATTGGTTATCATGTGGGTATGGCGTTTCAAATTCAAGACGATGTACTTGAAGTGACTGCGACAGATAAAGTGCTTGGCAAATCTAAAAGTGATGAACGTCTAGATAAATCAACCTATGTCAAGTTAATGGGCTTAAACGATTCCAAACAAGAAGTGGAAAATCACTTTGAGAAAACATTTGATTTACTTCAAGGGTTAAAAATTGAGCAATTACCTATACTTACTATTTTAAAAAGAATGTATCATCGTCAAAGCTAACATGTTTGATATTCTTAATATTAAAGACCCTCAATTTTTAAAAACCCTATCAAAAGAAGAACTAAATCAACTCTCAAAAGATATTCGTTTGTTTTTAATTAAATCACTCTCAAAGACAGGTGGCCATTTATCAAGTAATCTTGGTGTTGTTGATTTAACCATCGCCATGCATTATGTGTTTAATACGCCTGAAGATAAGTTTATCTTTGATGTTGGACACCAATGCTACACACATAAGATTTTAACAGGTAGAACCAATCAATTTGATCAACTAAGAAAGTATCAAGGTTTATCAGGTTTTCAAAAACTTAATGAAAGTGCTCATGATCCTTGGGAAGCTGGGCACGCTTCTACATCCTTATCAGCAGCTACAGGATATGCAATTGGTAGAGATTTAAACAAAGAAAACTATCATGTTGTTGCAGTGATTGGTGATGGTGCATTAACTGGTGGTATGGCACTTGAAGCGCTTGATCACATTGGCGGCACTAAAACAAAAGTCATTATCATTTTAAACGACAATGAAATGTCTATTTCAAAGAATGTCGGTGGTGTTAATGAACTTATGGGTAATGTTAGATTAAGTATGAAGTATAATAAGTTAAAACACAATTATAAAGAATGGATGCAGCACAATAAAGTGACGCGTTCTATTTATCATGTATCTAAATCAACTAAAGATTTTGTTAAAAAAAATGTAGTCAATTCAACGATTTTTAAAGATTTTGGTATTGAGTACATTGGTCCAGTTGATGGACATGATTATCGAGATTTAATTAGAGCATTGAATAAGGCAAAAAATGAAGAAGGACCTGTGGTTGTTCATGTGATGACTAAAAAGGGAAGAGGTTATCGTTTTTGTGAAGCGGATCATCAAGGAAAATGGCATGGCGTTGACCCATTTAATATCAAAACTGGAGAAAGTCTTGTTAAGGAAGATCATGATCGTCGATCATGGTCAGAAATCATCGCAAATCATGTCGCTTATAAAATGCATGAGGATTCTAAAATTGTCACAATAACACCTGCTATGATAAAAGGATCTAAGCTTGAATCTATTTTTGAGCAATTTCCTGATCGTTCATTTGATGTTGGGATAGCTGAAGAACATGCAGTTACTTTTGCGGGTGCTTTAACGCTTACTGGTCATAGACCATTCTTAAGTATTTATTCGTCATTTTTACAAAGAGCCTATGATCAAGTTAATCATGATGTTGCAAGAATGAACTTACCAGTCGTTTTTGGTGTCGATCGTGCTGGTTTAGTAGGAGATGATGGTGCAACACATCAAGGTGTGTTTGATATTTCATTTTTACTTGGTATCCCAAATATCGTTTTGTGTATGCCAAAAGATCAACACGAAGCACAGTTGTTGTTGAATACAGGATTTAATCATAATGGACCGTACTTTATGCGTTATCCTCGTGGTAAAGCGTTATTTGCTGATATTCACACAGATAAAACAGTGCCAGTTGGTAAGTGGGAAATTGTCAATCGTCCTGCTGTTTTGAAAGGTATTATTTTGAGTTATGGTCCAAGTGTTCAAACAATTATGGAACATACTTATTGTCGTGATCACTATTTAATTGTCAATGCGCGTTATTTAAAACCGATGGATGAGGAGATGTTAAGTCAATTAGCAGCTTTGAGTTTACCGATTTATGTGTATGAAACAAGTATGAAACAAGTTTCTCTTGGAACAATGGTTATTCAATGGATGAATGATATGAATCATGATGTTATGGTTCATCATACTGGAATTGAAGATCATTATGTTGAACAAGGAAGTATTGATCAATTACAACTGCAAGAAGGCATTGATTTTGAGTCATTTTTATCTTTGCTAAAGAAATGAAACAACGTATTGATCAGTTATTAGTTGCGCAAGGTTATTTTAAAACAAGACAAAAAGCTAAAGAAAGCATTCTTCTTGGCTATGTTACTTATAATGGACGTGTTGTAACAAAACCTTCGGAGCAATTTGAAACAAATACTGTATTTGAAGTCAATCTTGCTGTGTTATCATATGTATCAAGAGGTGGTTTTAAATTAGAGGCAGCCATTCATGCCTTTAATCTTAACTTTAACAATCAAATCGTGCTTGATGTGGGTGCTTCTACAGGTGGTTTTACAGATTGTGCACTTAAACATGGTGCTAAGCATGTTTATGCATTAGATGTTGGAAAAGGTCAATTAGATAAATCATTGACGAAACATGCGCAAGTGACATCTTATGAACAGACCAATTTACTTGAATTAACAAATGATTCATTTATTTGTGGTGAACCAAGTATTGTCGTGATGGATGTGTCCTTTGTTTCCGTGACAAAGTTATTGCCGTATTTATATGAACTTGTTAGTGATTCATGTAAAGTCATGATGCTCTTGAAGCCACAATTTGAGGCTGGATCAAAAAGACTTAATAAGCAAGGTATTTTGAAACATAAAAAGGATCATTTTGTTGTTGTTAAAGATATTTTAACACAAATCAATATGATGGGATGGTTTGTTGTTGATATGACCTATTCACCTATTACAGGTGGTGATGGCAATATTGAGTATCTTGTGTTATTATCAAAGGCGATTCAAAAACCTATCAACGAAGTCAATGTAATAGATGCTGCATTTAATATGATGAAAAGTAGGTGATGCTATGCTTAAACAACTGTATATAAAAAACTTTGCAATTATTAGTGAGTTAATGATTGAATGGCAAAGCGGTATGACAGTCTTAACAGGTGAAACTGGAGCTGGTAAATCAATAATCATTGATGCAATTGGTCAGTTGATTGGAGATCGCTTTATGCCTCATTTAATTCATGATTTAGCAAATCAAGCATTTGTTGAAGGTGTCATTGATTTGACAAGTCGTGATGACTTGAAACAAAAGCTTAAAGAAAATGGTTTTAGTTTAGAAGATGATATGCTTGTTGTTTCAAAAGAAATGAATCGCGATGGTAAAAATATTTATCGTATTAATTATCGTCAGACGACACAAAGTTTTGTTAGAGATTTAATGCGTTTTGTAGACATCCATTCACAGCATGATAATCAATATTTGTTGAATCAAAAAATGCATTTGCCTTTATTAGATCAATATGTTGTTTCAATGGAGCCTGGTTATTTAAGTGAGTATCTTGATGCATATAGTGCATATCAAGAAGCACTAAAGGTATTGGCACAAACAAAGGATAAGGTTGTTGATGCTTCACAGCTTGATTTTCTTTTATTTCAATTGAATGAGATTGAATCACTTGATTTACAAGTTGGGGAGTTGGAGCAACTTGAAACAGATTATGATCGCATAAAAAATTTGGAGAAGTATCAACAAGTTATTTCGATGTTGCTTTCTCTTATTGATGATGAACAAGGACTATCTTCAATGCTTTATCAAGCGCAACATGCAGTCCATATAGATGATTCTATCTTAAATAGAGTACAATTATTGTTTGAGGAAGCCTATTATAAAGTTGAGGAAAGTCGGGATTTATTAAAACAGTTAAGTGATGATTTAATGCATGATGATTTTAATATTGAAGCAATTCAAGAACGTTATTTTGCTGTTAATAAACTAAAACGTAAATATGGTCAAAGCTATGATGCAATTATGGAAGCAAAAGAGACCATTCAACAACAAGTTGAATGGATTGAAGATTTTGAAGTAAAAATAGAGGATGCAAAAAAACAAGTTGAGAAAGCTCAATTATTTGCTTTAGAGAAAGCAGGTTTATTGACTAAATTAAGAAAGAGTCACGCACTTGCACTTGAAAAAGAAATACAAAGTCAGTTGAAGTCATTGTCGCTTGATAGTGTTCAGTTTAAAATTATGTTTGCGTCGCAACCTTTAAGTAAAAGTGGATGTGATGATGTAACATTCTACTTATCACTAAATGCTGGACAAACACCCAAACCCTTGCATCAAGTAGCAAGTGGGGGAGAACTATCCAGAGTGATGCTTGGTTTAAAATCTATTTTTGCGATGCTAAATCATACTGGTACCATTATATTTGACGAAGTTGATACTGGGGTTAGTGGTAAAGTTGCAAGTTGCATTGGTCAAAAAATGTCTGCAATTGCAAAGGATATCCAAGTTCTATGTATCACACATTTACCTCAAGTTGCTGGCTATGCCAATCAACATCTTCATGTTTCTAAAAAAATGGATTTAGATCAAACGATAGTTGAAGTCAATTATTTATCAAAAGATGGTCGTGTTGAAGCGCTTGCTAAAATGTTATCAGGTTCAAAGGTGAATGAACAAGCGTTAGAGAATGCGAAAGCACTAATTAACGATGGGCTATAAGATTATCTTCCACATTGATTTGAATAGCTTTTATGCTTCTTGTGAAGTACTTAGAGAACCTGGTTTAAGGGGTAAGCCACTTATTGTTGCTGGTGATCGTAAAAAAGGTGTTGTAACCACAGCGAGTTATGAGGCAAGAGCTTTTGGTATTCATGCTGCGATGCCAACTTATAAAGCCATTGAGAAGTGCCCAAACATCGTGATTAGACCCCCAGATATTGGTTACTATAAACAAGTATCAAATGCTTTTTTTGCTTTGCTGTATGAATACACTGACTTAATTGAGATTGCAAGTATTGATGAATGTTACATGGATGTTACAGCGCTTTGTGATGATAAAACATGTGAAGCATTTGCACTCATGTTGCAGCAAAAAGTGTTTACTTCACTTGGCTTAACCATCAGTATTGGTATTGCACCAAATAAGTTTCTTGCAAAGATGGCAAGTGATATGAAAAAACCTAATGGTTTAACTGTTCTAACCACCAATAGAATTCCTATGATGATGTGGCCTTTACCAATTGGTGATATGCATGGTATTGGCAAAGTAACTTCAAAACGATTGATTGCACTAGGGATTAAAACTATAGGAGATCTTGCTCATGCTAAATACAACAGTTCTGTTAGAGCATTACTAGGCAAACAGCATCTTGTTTATGTTGGTCATGCGATTGGTTATGGTAGCGATAAGGTACAACACCATAAGCATCAACTTCAATCTATTGGGAGCTCAACCACATTTGATTCACCAACGCAAGATGAGACTCTTTTACTCGAGTATTTACTTGCTTGTTGTGAAGATGTCGTGAAACGTGCACAAAGTAAGGAGCTTATTGGAAAAACCATCACAGTGACACTTAGAGATGTTTCATTTAAAACAATCACTCGGAGTTTAACATTAGAAGATTATACCAATCAACTCAATGTCATATATGAACACGCAACCGTTCTTTTTCAACATCATTTTGAAGATCACAAGTTAAGATTGATTGGTGTTTCATTAGGACAAATTATTCATCAGAATTTCTACTTTAAACAGTTAAGTTTGTTTGATTAGGAGGGGTGGTATGAATCAACATCATCAAATGCTTTTGGATGAGTATCGCTTGTTTTTAACTTTAGAGCGAGGCTCTAGTTTGAAAACAGTTGAAGCTTATTTACGAGACTTAAATCAGCTGCTTGAATATGCAGAACAACAAGACATAGAAGAAATTGAGCGTACCACATATGTGTGGCTTAGTGAGTACTTAGGACATATCGGAGATTTAGGTTTAAAATCAAGTTCAATTTCAAGAAAAGTAGCTGCTTTTAGGAGTTTTTACCAATTTCTATTTAAGGAACGTTTAATTGATAAAAACATTGCTAAAGATCTTGAATTACCTAAGCGCTCCTCCTATTTACCAGTCGTACTGAGTCAGTCTGAAATAAATCATTTGCTTAATTCAATGCCGACATCAAGCTTACTTGACAAACGAAATAAAGTCATGCTAGAGTTGATGTATGCTTGTGGACTTCGCGTTTCGGAAGTTGTTGATTTAAAAGTAGATGATTTACATCTTGATGCAGCTTTTATTCATTGTAAAGGAAAGGGTAATAAAGTTAGAATTTTACCTGTAACCAGTCATGTTGTTAGTTTACTTCAAGCATACTTAGCACATACACGTGAAGCGCTCATAACTCAATGCAGTTCTGATTATGTTTTTGTAGGCAAAAACAAAGAGCGATTAAATAGACAAGAAGTCAATACAATGATTGATGTCATGGTTAAGCAACTTGCAATCAATGCAAGAGTAACGCCGCACTCATTCAGGCATGCATTTGCAACTCATTTACTTGATCAAGGTGCAGATTTAAGAGCCATTCAAGAACTATTGGGACATGCAAGCATTGCAACGACGCAAGTATATACACATGTCTCAATGGAAGAGTTGAAAAAAACATATCATTTAGCGCATCCAAGAACTAAAAAGAAAGAAGGAAATTAATTATGTTTAATCGAATCGTTGTTGTTGTTATGGACTCAGTTGGTATTGGGCATGCACCTGATGCTGCTTTATTCCATGATGAAGGATCAAACACACTTGGTCATATTGACCAAAATACAAATTTAGTAGTGCCAAATCTTGCTTCAATTGGGATTGGTACTTTGGATCATTATCGCCATATCAGTAATGAAGCACATCAATTTGGTATTGCAACAAGACTTCAAGAAATCAGTAATGGAAAAGATACATTAACTGGACACTATGAAATGATGGGGCTAGAAGTAAAAGAACCATTCAAAACATTTACAGAAACAGGCTTTCCAAAAGAGCTAATCGATCAACTTGAAGAAGCTTGGGGTAAAAAAATTATTGGTAACTATTCTGAAAGTGGAACTGTTATTTTAGATAAACTTGGTCAAGAACATTTAGAAACAGGTGCTATCATAGTGTATACATCAGCAGATTCTGTACTTCAAGTTGCAACACATGAAGATGTTGTTAGCATTGAGGAACTATATCGTATGTGTGAAATTGCACGCGAAATCACATTAGCCCCTGAATATAAAATTGCACGTGTTATAGCGCGTCCATTTACTGGAAAAGTGGGGCACTTTGAACGTTTACCATATCGCCATGACTATGCTTTAAAACCGTTTGCACCAACAACCTTGAATTATTTAAAAGATGCCGGCTATGATGTTGTATCAGTTGGAAAAATTAATGATATTTTTGATGGTGAAGGCATAACTGCTAGTTATCCAACTAAATCAAATCATGAAGGTATGGAACGTACTATTGACCTTGTGAAAGAAAACACAAGAGGGCTTATTTTTACTAATCTAGTTGATTTTGATTCACTGTATGGTCATAGAAGAGATACTGAAGGCTATAAAAATGCTTTAAATGAATTTGATGTGCAACTTAAAACACTTATGAATTCACTTAAATCAGATGATCTTTTGATTGTCACAGCAGATCATGGAAATGATCCAACGTATGCAGGTACAGATCATACACGTGAAGAAGTTCCTTGCTTGATTTATCATTCAAATATTAAGCCACTTGTTTTAGAACCACAAGTATCATTTGCAACCATAGCTGCAACAATTTCAGAAAACTTTGATATTGTAAAACCTAAAGTTGGCCAATCTTTGCTGGAAAAGATTAAACAGCAAATGCAATAGTACAATATTATATAGATAAGAGAAACAAGATATTGATTGTAATTGGCTTGTTTTTTCTTATCTAAATTAACTATCTATTTTACATAACATAAATTATGCGAAGTTATATAGCTATATCATTGTGAAGAACTACAAAATGAATTGTTATGTCGTTTTGATTATGTTATAATTGTTTAGAAAGGAAGATTATTATGAAGAAAGGTTTATTAGTCATTGCCCTATTAATGTTTATCTTAGTTGGATGCAGTGCTGGTAATAAGAGTGAAACAAACTTGAAGAATCCTATTGCAACCATTAAATTTAAAGATATTGAGGAAACATTAACCTATGAGCTAATGATTAACGATGCACCTCAGTCAGTTTATAATTTTGTAAGTTTGGCAAATAATAAATTCTATGATGGTTTAAGAATGCATCGTATTGTCACTGATTTTGTCGCACAAGGTGGTGACCCTACTGGTGATGGTACTGGTGGTCCAGGTTATACAATTAAAGGTGAGTTTTCAGCGAATAATTTCAAGAATCCAGTTTCTCATGCTTTTGGCACACTAGCATGGGCTCGTTCAAAGGCATACGATTCTGCTGGTAGCCAATTTTATATTGTCACTGGTAATTATGATCAAAGTCAACTTGAGTACATGGATAAAAACTATGCTGCTTTTGGTGTGTTATTAGATGGTAAAGACTTAATTGAACGAATCAACAAGGAGTATTCATCAGCAGATGGTACCCCTGTTAAAGAGTTAGTTATTGAAAGTATCACTATAGATACGTTAAAACAAGATATTCCATTACCAACTAAACTAAATAAATAAATTGTTTTATCTAAAACAAAAAGCTAACGACGTTAGCTTTTTTATTTCGATAACTAAATAAGATGGTCAATCAGTCCAAAACATAGTTGAGCAGATAAGTTACTTGCCTTTTCTAAATAGGCTTCGAAGGATAGTCCATTTTCTTCTTCAAAAACAACATCACTAATGCATCGTGTTATGATAAACGGTGTTTTAGTTTTGTAGCACGTTTGAGCTATTGCTGCTGCTTCCATTTCTACTGCAACACAATCCGGAAAATGTTTGAGTATTGTCTCATAGTGTCCTTTGTCGTGAACAAATTGATCACCTGATGCAATTAACCCTTGATGAGATGTTAAACCAAGATGATTGATTACATCATAGCAACCTCTTAGTAAATCATCGTCTGTCTTAAAACGAGGTGGCAATCCTGGTATTTCTCCCATCAATCGATTGCTAACGCCACCAGTTACATTAAAGTCATGTTGAACAAGTTCAGTTGCGACAACAAGATCAAGTTGCTTAATACCCTTTTTAAGTCCTCCAGCTGTGCCAATATTAATTATTTTTGTTGCTTTAAAATCATGAATGAGTAAATACGCAGTTAAAGCTGCATTCACTTTACCAATACCACTAAGACCAACTAGAATCTGTTGATTTTGAAAAGTACCTTTAAAAACGGTTGTAATATTGGTATCAATACTTTCTACATCATGAAGATGTGTAAGTATAGCATCAATCTCTTCTTGCATTGCTCCAATAATCGCAATCATATTTTCTTTTGCGCCACAATAATATGACGTTCCCCCTTCTTTTGATTTGTGAATGGTTTGAAATCCAACAAATGATTAACAACTATAAATCCATTTTTTTCCAATAATTCAATGTAGTATGAGGCATCTAAAATCATCTGTTGATGTACTTCATCAAGTTCAAAATGATCAAGATAATCTTTAAACACAACATGGTGTTCAATAACTGTATCATTTATCTTTTGAACATCCCATTTTAAAAAGTAGTCAACCTCATCTTGTTGTTCATGATAATCTGCAAATAAGGTATCTCGTTTATAGGTTGTATGAAAGTCTAAAATGAAAAGACCATCTTGTTTTACTTGACTAGATACATGACTGATAAAATCATTTAGATCACTCGTGGACATTAAATAATTAATTGAATCACATAAACACAATGCTAAATCTATTGGTGAATGATGCTTATAATGGATCATGTTTGCAACGTCAAAAGTAACATCAGCCTCTATTTGATTTGCTTTCTGTTTTGCTACTTCAATCATCGTTGGTGATAAATCAATACCAGTTAAATCTCTATCTTTTTGATTTAAAGCAAGTAGCATTGAGCCAGTGCCACATCCAAAATCAACAATAACCCCTCTTGGATGATATGATTCTATTAGATCGTACCAGTAATCATAGTAGTCTAAATCCATCAATGCATCATAAACATATGCAAAGCGTTCATACATGGATTAATACCAATTTTGAGGTAAGTCGCCCCAAAGTTTTTCTAAATTAAAGTTCAAACGTTCTTGTTCTTCAAATAAATGAACAACAATGTCACCAGCATCAACAAGAATCCATGTGCTGTCTTTTAGTCCTTCAACTTTTTTAACTGGCATGTTTGCTTTTTCTAGTTCATCTACTAGATTTTCCTTAAGTGCTAACAATAAACGTTGGT
Source organism: uncultured Erysipelotrichales bacterium (assembly GCA_964632125.1). Lineage (GTDB taxonomy): Bacteria > Bacillota_I > Bacilli_A > Erysipelotrichales > CAZWEF01 > CAZWEF01. The sequence goes on along the minus strand of CAZWEF010000019.1, from coordinate 6,197 downwards.
TTGATGCATGACAAATCACAAAGTAATCAACAAATGGACTTGTTTCTTGCATATCAATTGACATGATTTTTTCACCATGCTTTTCTTCTAATGTTTTAATAATCAATTCTAATTTTGTCATAAATGTGTGGTGGCTAAACCACCCCTCCTCTCAATCACTTACCCATAAGCGTAAGATTAGTTTGTAATAATTGTTTTAAATCATCATCATCAAATCCTTTTTTATCTAAAGATTCAATGACTCTTAATACTGTTTCTATAAAAGCATCTCCAATATTCTTTTTTGCTAAATCACGAACTGACTGTGTTTCGTATTGTCTTGTTGCCTCATTTTTATCCGCAATATAGAGTAATTGATCAAAGACACTCATATGATGACTAATTCTTGCATGAGATTCAATTGCTTGTAAAATCTCTTGATCATCTAGTAAAAACACGAACTCAGCAATAAAGCGCCCCACATGTTGATGTTTTTGATAAGGCATCATATTTTTATCATGTCCCATATAGCCAAGAATATCATCAGTAAATGGTTTAGGCAATTCTTTTGCAATATCATGAAGATACCCACCAATTTGTGCTTTCAGCTCTGAAATACCATGTGAATACGCAATCTCACGCGCTGTTTTTGCCACCTCAACACTATGATTGGCTCTAAATGGACTCATCCAACTATAAATCATTTGACTTAAATAAATGCCATGTTTTGTTTGGTAGGCAAGTACATCTCTTGGTAATCCATTCAGATGACCTTGTTTAATTTGCGTGCTTGAATAACCAGGAACAGTCATTGGTAAAATAGATACATTGAAACGACTTTGATTCACTTCATCTATTGGCTCTCCAACTCGTTGAACACAAACAATTTCAACCATGTCAACAAGTATCTCAATATCTTTCCATAAATGCAATTGACGAAGTTGATCCGAACCAATAATTAAAATATAGTCATGATCTTCTAAATTCTTAAAGTGTTTAACCGTATCAATTGTAAAACTAGGCTTTGCTTGATTCATTTCAAACATTGATATTTGTAACGCATCTATTCCTTTTGTTGCGAGCTTTATCATATCAAAACGTTGTCTATTTGTTGCCGTGATATCATGTTGCTTCAAAGGATTTTTAAAACAAGGAACAAGCATTAAACGGTCTAAAGATAATAATTCAATACTTTGTTTGATGATGGCAACATGACCCTCATGAATGGGATCAAAACTACCACCAAATAAACCAACTCGACTCATCTTGCTTCAGATAAATCAATTCTTGGATGATTTTTAGAACGTTTATAAATCACAATCACATGTCCAATGATTTGAACAATGTCGCTTCTTGTTCCTGCACTTAAATCGAGTGCAATTTGTTTAAGCGGATCATCACAATTATTAAGTACTTTTATTTTTAATAATTCATGACGCTCAATGGCTTGATTAATGCCTTCAATCATCTCTGTTGATACACCATCTTTTCCAACTTGAAACATTGGAGAAAGATCATGTGCTAAATACTTTAAATACTTTTTTTGTTTGCTTGTTAACATAGTGCGTTGTATGACTAAACATCATACACTCCTTTCTAAATATAATGATGAAAACGTGTTACGAGAACTTTTTTAGGCACTGTTACTTTTAATAGAGAAACAAACCCATGAATAGCAATCCAACCTAAGCCATGTATCCAAATATCTTCATCATGAATGTCTTTAAACGTATAAACCTGTTTACCACTGTCCTTTGGTTGAATATCAAATGCGTCACCATGTTGTAAAATAAACGACTCAGCACGTTCATATTTAGTACGATGAATGGCAAGCATTGGATTCACATATAAAGTAAAACTACTTGGTTTTCCTTTAATAAAATCCAGTTGAACAAGATGTTCAATAAACAATGTTTGACTTGGATCAAGCTGAAAAACCTTTGGTTTTAAAACACGATTGATTAAGACTTTATCATAATCTTTTGGACTAATTGCATGAATCATTTGATCTTCATTAATTAATCCTGGTGAATCAAATAGATAATGATCTTCATCCAAAGGAATTTTAATAAAATCAAGTGTCGTACCAGGAATAAGACTAGTTACAATCAAATAATCCTCTTTTGGATTAAAAAAACGAATTAATGCATTGATCATTGTTGATTTCCCAACATTAGACATACCCATAACATAAACATCTCGATGCTTACGATGAATCTCTATTAATTCAATAAGACGCTCTATCATGCCCTCTTCTTTATAGTTCAACCAATCAAATGCAACAATATTCATGCCTTTTGCCATTTGTTGCATCATTTGAATGACTTTGTGCTTTTTAAGGGTTTTAGGTAACAAATCAATCTTTGTCGCAAGCATTAAAACATCTTTTTTACCAATAAGACGCTCCAATTGATGTATTGTAGAAGCAGGCATATCTGTTCCATCAACCAAATAAACAATCAATGAATCTTCTTTCATGACTGAAGAAAAATAATCAATAAATTGATTTTTAGAAACCGATAGATCAAGTACCTCATTATAATGCTTTAAACGAAAACAACGTTTGCATAAGATTGGTTTCTCTACCTTTGGTTTAATAGCAAAACCAGGTTTTGTAGCATCATCAAACTGTAGCTTGATACCACATCCGTAACAATGATCATTCTCCATCAAATACCCCTTTCTTTAAAACCCCTTTTTTCTCATAATGACGAAAAATAATACTTTCAAACTTACGATTAAATGATGTTACAACAATATCATGATCAACCACTGGCTGAACAAGGACACCTTCAATACCCAAACGGTTGGCACATAGCATATCAGTCAACAACTGATCACCAATAAACAATGTTTCACTTGGATGAACACTAGCCTTTTTCAAGAATCGTTTGACTTTAAAAACCAAAGGTTTCCTAGTTGAATCAATAAACTCAACACCGAGTGCATCTGCAAATAACTGAACGCGTTTTTTATGGTTATTTGATACAATAACAAATTGAATGTTTTGTTGCTTTAACATATTGATAAAGTCATGGTGAACAATACTTGGCAATGGTTCGTCATGGCTTACAAGTGTGTTATCTAAATCACAAAGAATTAATTTCTTATGGTTCAGACAATCATTAGGCAATGATTGAAATGAACGGATGTAATAAGTTGGTTTAAACCATTTCATCAAATCTTCCTTTCTTGACTATTATACTATAAAAAGACCTAAATATCTAGATATGATTGATTGGTTATTTACTTGAACTATGATATAATAATGAAAGATTGGAGGTATTTATGAAACGGGTAATGTTCATTTGTTCTACTGGTGGTCATCTTTCAGAAATGATGAAATTAAGACCATTATTTGATCAGTATCAATCAGTTCTAATTACTGAAAAAAATCCTGTTGGTAAAACCAATCAGTCCTCTATTCGAACTCATTATTTACTTTATGGGACTCGAAAACACCTAATTCGATATTTATTTAAGTTTACCTTTAACTGTTTATTGTCAGCACTATACTTTATTTATTTTAATCCAAGTCATGTTGTAACAACCGGTGCACACACTGCTGTTCCTATGGTTTATATTGCTAAACTGTTTAGACGTAAAATTATCTTTGTAGAAAGCATCGCACGTGTTCAAAGCAAGTCACTTGCTGGACGTCTAATTCAAAAGAAATGTGATCTTATTTTAGTACAATGGCCTAGTATGGTAGAAGTTTATCCAGGTTCTGTTTATGGAGGGCAATTATTATGATTTTTGTTACATTGGGTACTCAAAACATGCCCTTTTTACGAATATTAGAAGCTTTTGAATCGTTTTATATAAAGCAAGGGTTAAAAGAACAAGTGATTGTCCAAAGTGGCTTTACACCATTCACATCAAATCTATTTGAGGTTGTTGATTTCTTAAATCCATCATTATTTGAACAATACATGAATGAAGCAAACTGGGTCATCACACATGGCGGTGCAGGTAGTATATTTGCTGCTTTGCATCATCATAAAAAAATCATTGTGATGCCAAGACTATCAAAGTATGGTGAGCATAATGATGATCATCAAATGGAACTAGTTGATCATCTTTCTAAACTCGGTCACCTATTAGCAGTACACGAAGATTTTGATGAAGTGGCTTTAGATTGGCTAACTTTTAACCCCGTTCCTTATCATACCAATAATCAAATGGTATCATTAATAAAGTCTTTTATTGGAGGAGATACAAATGAATGACATTTATTTAAAAACATTTATTGAAAATATTTTTGCTATAGATAGCCCTACTGGGTTTACTCATCATGTCATGGATTTTATTGATGAGGAGGCAACAAAACTAGGATATGAATTAAAAAGAACGAATAAAGGTAATGGTTATATAATTGTTCCAGGACTGAGTGATGAGACACTAGGTCTTAGTGCACATGTTGACACATTGGGGTTAATGGTGCGTTCTATTAATCAAGATGGTACATTGGCATTGACTAAGATTGGTGGTATTATCACACCAACATTAGATGGCGAGTATTGTCGTATTCATACACGCAATCATCAAGTATATACAGGAACCATTCTTTCAAAAAGTCCTGCTGCTCATGTCTATCCAGATGCCAATACAAAAGATCGAAGTATTGAACAATTAGAGGTACGTATAGACGAAAGCGTTTCTTCAAAGGATGATGTTTTAAAACTTGGTATCAATAACGGTGATTTTGTTTGTGTAGATCCTAAAACAACGATTACAGATTCAGGTTTTGTTAAATCTCGATTTATTGATGATAAAATATCAGTAGCGATTCTATTTACGTTGTTGAAAGAAATGCATGATAAACATCTTACACCAAATAAGAATATTGTTTTCTTAATATCAACATATGAAGAAGTTGGTCATGGTATGGCCCATTTACCTGTTCAAATTGACGAGCTGATTTCAGTTGATATGGGTTGTATTGGACTTGACTTAAGTTGTAAAGAGACACAAGTGTCTATTTGTGCTAAAGATTCAAGTGGACCTTATGATTACATGATAACTTCTAAATTAATTGAACTTGCTAAAAAGATGCATATTGACTACGCTGTTGATATTTATCCTTTTTATGGTTCTGATGGTTCTGCTGCTCTTGCTGCCGGGCAAGATATTCGAGCAGGTCTTGTAGGACCAGGTGTGCATGCTAGTCATGGGATGGAGCGAACACATTTAAATGGTATTAAAGAAACAATGAAATTGATTGGAGCCTATATTTATGGAGAAACAACGAAATGATTTTTTAAGTGCACTTAAACTGATAACCACTGTTCAAGAACAAGTTGATATTACCCCTCTTTTAAACATTCGTATTGGTGGTCGTTGTGCATATGTTGTTGAACCAACAACCGTAGATGAACTAAAAGATGTCATCCAGTGTGCAAAGACACACCATATCCCATACACTATTTTAGGGCATGGGTACAATACCATGTTTGTTAATGAAGGTTATGATGGTCTTGTTATTCGAATAGACAATCATTTTGCTAAGATGAAGCAAACTTCCCCCACAACCATCGTCGTTGAGGCGGGTTGTGCCCTCTTTGATGTTTGTTTATTTGCTAAATCATTACATCTTTCAGGACTTGAGTTTGCTTATGGTATTCCTGGTAGTATTGGTGGCGTTACTTATATGAATGCAGGGGCATTTAATGGTGAAATGAAGGATGTCATTAAATCTGTGACATTCCTAGATGAAGTGGGACAAATCATGACAAAGCAAAATAGTGATTTGTGTTTTAGTTATCGATCTAGTTTGTTCATGAACCATGATTATGTTGTGCTATTTGTTGAAATTGAATTAGAACATGGCATACCAGAAGAGATAGAGGTAAAGATGAACTATAATCTAAAGAGACGTCATGACAAACAACCACTCGATTATCCAAATGCTGGTAGTACTTTTAAACGTCCAGTTGGCAGTTATGCCTCACTACTCATTGATCAATGTGGCTTAAAAGGGTTTCAACTTGGTGGCGCCATGGTTTCAGATAAGCATGCTGGTTTTTTGATTAATTATGATCATGCAACAAGTGATGATATGTTGAGTTTAATAGATCATATTAAAAAAACAGTTAAAAAACAAACAGGATTTGAATTGGAATGTGAAATAGAAATTATTAAATAGCCCTTAGGGCTTTTTTTAATCTTGAATTGTCAAATTAAGCGCAACACTTTGTTATAATATACTTCATATGGTG
>CAZWEF010000018.1:0-26615 GCA_964632125.1 uncultured Erysipelotrichales bacterium | reverse complement strand
TTGTTATGATATAAGTGTCCCAAAGATAATAACATATATATTTCCCCTTTTAAAAAGAACATCTCCCCCGGATGTTCTTTTGTTTTATAATAGTTGGCTCATATATCCAACTATAAACAATATTAATTATAAATAAAAAGAGCTCACGCCCTTAGTTTGCTTCTGTGATTTTGTTGATACGATCTTGCATAAGAACAGCAAAAATAATAAAGAATGTAAATGCACCCAAGATCAACATGAGCACTTCATCCCTTGGATTACCAAGACCTGCATCTTCTGATAATTCATTAATCACCTGTGCTGTTTTATACAACCAGAAAAATGAATATATACCACAAGTCACAACCATTAATAGAACGACCATAATACCTGATTTTAGTTGTTCACGTGTATAATTTCTTTGTAATTCATCTTGTACTGATATAATCCAATAGATTGGATAAATCCCACATGTGAATAAGAACAATAAAATCATTGTTACAATATTTCGATTTGTCAATAACATTTTATTTCCCCCCTTTGTGAATACTATGATACTATAAATCTAAGTAAATTTCTAGTCAATTTTTCAATTATTAAATGATTTCATAAACAAATGGCTTTAACCAATGTTTTTTAGTAATATAAGCTAGTCATTGATTATTAAATGGACATTATATTTCTTATCTAATACTACTTTATCTTGATACCAGATTGGTAAAAAAAACACTTTTGATTACTCCTAAATATCGCAAATATAACCATCACCACAAAACCAACTATCACGATGATCAATTTGATTGTCAAACAAGAAACTGGCTCTAGCCTATACCATTCCAAATAGCCTAGAGGTTGGTTTTCTAAATCCATAATCTGCACTTGTGATAATCAAACATCATTATTCTGGTTTTTTAACTTTATGCATTACATTGCGCGGCATCAATAGCTAGGACAACCATCAAAACATACAAAGCATCTTGTTCATTTGAAATATCAAGTACATAAGTATCGACAAACTGAAGAATTTGTTTAGAAATAGTTGCAACTTGTTTATTTCCATCATATATTTGGTAATGCCAAGCAAGTACATCACCCTGTACAAACCATCCATTGAAATCAACAGTAAGTGATGGCATAAACATATTTAAATCCTTTGTTACTGTACCAAGTCTCTGATCATTTATTTCGATATAGAAACGAGGCAGGAGCGAAATCACCTCTTGTTTTAAGGTTGCTACATGTTGGTTATTTGAATCATATACTTCAAGTCTATGTCCAAAGTCAAATTGTCCTACAACAGAGTAAGTCATTTGTCCTTGTTGATCACATACATCAAATGAATCAAACCAAGAAAAAATACGTTGCTTTATGAGTAATTGCATCAAAATCCCTCCTTAATTCTAGTTTACACTGATAACTTAAATTAGTAAAGACTTAAAAACTGATGTTCTAAACATCAGTTTGCGTTGCTATATGAACTTCTATTGAACCATTAGCATAATAAACTTCAAAATCCTGTGTATAACTACGGTTTAGAATACCTTCTTCTTCTTTAGTCCAAATTGACTGCCATACTGAAACAGTATCTTGTTTATGAATCCCACTTACTTGGAATACAACTCTTGATACATCTTCAATCGTTAAAAGTGTATCGCTATGTTTATCTACCGTTGCAATACTCAAAGTATAGTCTCCTGTATAGTTAGATTCATATTCATGATAAATCGCATAGACATCACTTTTGTTTTCATTTAGACACTCAGCTACTTGTTTCCATAGACTGCTAATATCTTCAATCACCGTACCCTTAAAGTTATTTGTTCGAATACGTCCAATTTCATATAAAATCATATAATCATCTCCTTTTGATAGTATTGTATCAAACTTAAGATGACAGTGTGATGTCATCTTCCTTTTTATTTTTAAGTTGGTTAATAATTGTTAATAGAATGGTCATACTCTGTTTTGGTTGTTCCACAAATGGTGTATGTTTAGCGCCATTAATTAAAGAAAAAGACTTTGAGGGAGCCTCAATGTTATTTAGATAGTCGATAGCAATAGATGATGGTGTCATCGTATCCTCTTCACCTAAAATGTAATGGACAGGGCATTGGTATTGATTCGATTCATTATTTAAGTCAAATACGAGCATATCCTTAATCAATGCTTGATTGTTTTTGTTTAATGCAAATAAAGGAATGAAGTCAGTTAGTTTAAAAGTGGGACTTTTAGACATGATTTTGTACAAGGCATATAAGCTTTGCTGCTCATATTTTGATTGAATTTTCCTTACTTGACGCATTTTTATGCTTAACTCATCAAGGTCTGTTACTGGATAAGGTAATAGTTTTTCTAATCTTCGAACATCCTTTTTTGATGCCACATTCATAAGCATCCTTACCCCGATTCGTTCATTTTCAAGTGTACTCACAAACTGTCCTGTACCAATGTATGCTTCAATACATTCAGGATATCTTAGCACATATAACGAGCAAAGAATACTTCCCCATGAATGACCAATAAGTATCACTTGTTTAACTTGATATCTTTTTTTTATGGCTTCAACAACTTCATAGAGGTCACGAATCATTTCTTCGACTGTTGTTGGCAAATGCTTTTTCTTGTTGATTAAAGCAGTCCTTCCTGCACCTCTTTGATCCCAAAACACAATTGGGTAACGTTGTTGCATGGCGTCACTCATCAAATAACCAAAGTTAGCTTCACTAAAACCTGGTCCACCATGTACATAAAGTATTACATGTTGATGGCTTTCACCTTCAAAATGGAGTAAATACTGTTTAATGCCTTGAATAATAACTATCTCTTCTTGATACATGTATTTACTCATTGCGGGTGTCTAGATAGTGTTGATAAAAATCAATGAGTAATTGTTGTTCCCAAAATTCATTTCTTTGATTTAAAAACTCAATATCAGTCTTCGTATTTGTTTCTTTAAACGGCTCATATTGTTGACCATCAAATGCATATAGATTTACCAACATAGATTGAAGCTGTTTGAGTGTTGATAAGTCAAAGATGTGAAACAATGTTGCTAAAAAGCGATTTGAACTTGGTAGTGTTTCAAGTAGCATTGATTCACCAAGTATTGTTAATGAAACATGTATTGAACGTTTATCTAAGCTGCTTTTTTCAATTGATACAAGTCCTTTTTTTTGTAATTCTTTGATCAATAAACTTGCTGTTTGTTTTGATGTAGAAAGCCTTGATGCAATTCTTGAAACAGTGGCCTGTTGATTTTTTAGTTGCATAATTGCCACCAATGTCATATGTTGTCTTGATGTTACTTGATTGATTGCTATGTCTGCTTGTCCTTGAACTTTATTAATTAAAGCAAACAACAAAGCATAGGTTTGTTGCATATTTTCAAGTAACTCAATGATATTTTCTTTTTCCATTTTTACCCTCCTTAAACAAGGGTAGCATATAATGATCATTTAGTCAATATACTGACTAAATTAATGTGATAAAAAAACACCTGGGGGAGGTGCTTTTAAGGGGAAATATTTATTATTTATTTTAGGGACAAGTATATTCTAACTTAGGTTCGTGAACTGAATATGAACAATTATGAATCCCTGATTAAACAAAGATCATTTGTTTTTAGTTATGTTGCTTTTCAATCAGAAGAATAGATTCTAGCTGTTCAGTAGATATAATGTCAATATCGTTAAACCATATATCCTTGTGGTAATTAGCTACTTCTATCATAACTTGTTTTAAGTTTAGTTTTGACATATTTTCGCTTTTTTGATAAATCTTCATGGCATCTAGAATAAAAGGATGATTTTTTTGAAATCCTAGAAGTCCACTATAGATCTGTTTGTCCTTATCCAATACAATAAAATTTGAACGAGATCTAAGCAAGCCAAACGGTGACTTGATAATCAATTCATCATTTACCAAAATACCACCACGTTCATATAAAGTCTTTAGTTTCACATAGTCAACATGCCCTTCACTTTTTTGTTCGAGATTAGACTGGTTAAGGTCCTTCACTTTAGCAAGTGGTCCAAAGTGACACCAATTTTCGACACACCTATTTGATGCATAAATATAGACGTAATCGGGTATAACAACTTGATTTACATAATTGAATAGGGCACCCATTTCTTTATTTTTTAGAATAAGATCTTTTTGATTAAAGACTCCTTGATGTTTTTGAATAAACTCAATAAAATCAGCAAAATAATACTTGAATCCTGCCGTATCTAAATTTATGAGTATTCTTTTTGCAACACAAAACACAACCTCATGATAATAAAGCTCATTTGAATTAACAATCGCATTTTGGTATGCAACTAAAATATCATACAATCTTGGATTTTCATATGTTGTAGTAGTTGACCCTGGATGTTTGATATAGTGATAAAATGGCATTTGAACATAAGATATGATTTTTGCATGTGTTAAAATTGGCACAACAACTTCCAAGTCTTCATACACCATGTTTTTAAATTGAAACGTGTCCCAAATTGCTCTTTTAAATAGCTAATTACATGCGTATGCATTATCTATACCTTCTTTAATATATGCCCCAATATCAATTATATCCTGACTTTGCTGTAAACTATGTTGCTTTGTCTCTCTATTTTCACCTTCATATACTTTATGAACATCACAAACAACAACATCAGCATGATTCTTAATTGCACTTTCATGCATCACTTCAAACATGTTTGAGTCGACATAGTCATCTGCATCAACAAACCCTATATATGCTCCTTTTGAACAACGTATGCCTGTATTCCTAGCCAAACCCTGTCCTTTATTAGATTGATGAATCACTGTCACGATACTAGGGTATTTAATTGTATATTCATCACAAATTTTTCCAGTTTGGTCAGATGATCCATCATTGATTACAATCACTTCAAAATCTTGCTTTAGTGTTTGATTAATAAGGGAATCCAAACAAGTTTTAATTCTGTTTTCTTCATTGAATGCTGCAACAATTATAGAGACTTTCAATTTAACCACCACCTAAATTAGAAATATTTCTTTAATTATCCTAGTTATGTCATCATTTATGTCCAGATATCAAGATAATCTTTATATCGATACGTTATTCAATTGTTAAAGTGATTTCTTTTGTTTTGATAACCACTCAAACAATGATTGTTGATTGATTATTGGATCATTATTTAAAGCATGAACCCAAGCATAATGTCCATTATAAAGATAAGGAGAAACACCATCATTTGCATAATAATGCCCCGAATGATCAACAATTGTGTCATAAGTAAACAAATGAGCTTGATTTGATATGGCACTTAGCCGTTGATAAGTTGGTTTGGATGTCGCATGAATGTCCACAACTTGGTCACTCAAAGCATGGATGAAACAAACAGGTATATCTTTGATTAACTTCAACATCTCATCTGTAATCCAAGCATCATTAAATGCACCGCAAATAGGGAAAGCTGCTGCAAAATAACCTGGTTCTTGGAACAGTATATTCAATGTTTGATATCCACCATTTGAACATCCACCAATATAAATTCGATTTTTATCGATATATGGATGATTTGCAACGTAGTTTTTAATCAACTTTATACTTGCTTTGGTATAGATTGAAACACCATCCTTTGTATAACCTGATCCACAATCCATCCACATTGTTGGGGTTTGAGGCACTAGAACAAATGCGCCATCCATTATTGTTTGTATCTTTGCTTCAACTAACCTTGTAACACGATTCCCAAGCAGCGTAATATTTGGATCAGTTCCACCTTCTCCTGCTCCGTGAAACCAAATAATGAGAGGTTTTAAATGATTGTCATGAATTGGTTCAAAGGAAGCGTATGCTAATCCTTGATCTTGATGATAGGTAAAAGGTTTAACATCGTCCATAATCATTTTAGTAAATGTTTTTTCGATGAAAAATTTTGGACTATGATTTTTATTTGTGATAGTAAGATAATATGGATTTGACCAAATATTGCGTGTTTGCTCAAATAAAAAAGTAAATGGTGATGCCCCCTTTTCAGGATGGACAAACAATTCAATCGAAAAGTAATGAGACTCACCTTGAACTTCACATCCCAAAGCATCACTTAAATAAACCTTTTCTATTTGCTTTGTTTCATGTTGTAGCGCAACTAAACTTGCTTGCTTTGTTTCAACTACCTTTAAATCAAATTGATCAACTTGATACAATAATTCATCACAATGAACGATTAGTTTTTCAACAACAGGACCCCAATCTTTCCCTTTAACAACAATCTGATAAGTACCATGTATTGCATTAATCTCTTCCACTTTAGTTCTCCTTTTTATTTAGCATTATAGTTTTCAATCAAACTAAACCCCAACATCTTTTATCATTTATTTATGAAAACTTGTTATCAATGATCTTTACAACATATAATCACTACAATGCAATCGTATCATACTCAATAAATAAAATCAATTTAATTTGATAGCGCTTACTGATACTTAGGAACTACTCTTACGACATTGAAAAAGAGTCCCATAATTAATATCTTTACTGTTTTATCATGTTCAAAGTAGCGTGGTGAACACTTGAGTATAGTTATTGATAAAAGACAATCTACAAATTTATCTTGAACCTGTTACCTATCTAGAAAATAAAAAAGGCTAACTTTACCCCTCAAAATAAGAGTAAAATTAGTCTTCAACGAAAATAGATTTCGATTATCACCTATGGTCCCCAAGACCGGGGTCGAACCGGTACTCCTCACGGAACACGATTTTGAGTCGTGCGCGTCTGCCAATTCCGCCACTCGGGGATTGATACTTAGATATTGTATCAAATACTTAATCAAATAACAAGCCCTTTTTTATTTTTTTTAAATGGAAGAATAGAGGATTGCTTGAACCATAATGTTGTTTAATCCTTTAGTTAATGATGATTGGTTTTTAAAGTCAAAAACCATTTCCCTAGCAAGTTTATATGTTTGATAATTAGGTAAAGCATGATACTGAATATCATAGTCAAGTACTTTTGAGAGTTGTTTAATGGTCGTTGGTTTTATGAAAATATGTTCGTATGGATCATGGTAAGTCAAAAAGAATGAAACAATTGGCCATTTAGCTATATTTGCATTACTTTCTTGTTTTTTTAATGAACAAACTTTTACAAAAGCATCTAGTGTCTCTTCATTGAAATCATTTAACATCTCTGCTAATGCATGCAAAAATAACCCATATATTTTTTGGTCTTTCATGTAGTTTTTAAATGCAATTTTATCAAAAGTTGATAATAAAGTTGATTGAGAAACAACTTTAATAATCGCCTTAATTGTCTCTTCTTGAATGGCTCGATTTGTTGAAATAAGACGATTAATTGTTAATTGTTCTTGGAAAGTAGCGAGTATACGATCACTAGATTGATGTTTTCGTCCAATACTGACAAATGCATCATCATTGACACCATTAGGATACCTTCTTAAAAACAATTGATCAATTTGTTGAATGTTCATTTGATTCCTCCATTAATTGTTTCAAAGCATCACTTACATGTTCAACAACATGAGTTGCTCTTTCTTTTACAAAGTCAACACCATCCGCCATTACAAATGACTGATATGCTTCAATCATTTCAACATCATTGTAATTATCTCCTGCTACGTATATATTCTGATAATCCATGCTTAAGGCTTCTTGAATCGCTTTAACGCCAACTGCTTTGTCAACACCCTTTGCAATCAAATCTACATAACAATTATTGACCATTGCATGAACAGTATCATCAATTGATTCAACCATAGATGCCAATTTTTGAGCTGCTTCATTACTCTTTGTTAAACAACTAATTTGTATTGGTAAATCACTTTGAAATAACTCAAACTTTCTTGTTTTTTCTCGTTTATGAATCAGTTGATTGACTTTAATATAAGCATACATACCCATTTGGTTTCTTATTTTATGAAATGAAGGACGATGAAAAAAATAATATTTATCTAAACTAACCATTAAAAAGGAAATGGTTTGTTTTTTTAAAGTTGTGAGTAACTGTGTTAAATCAGTATCCAGTCGTTGTTCAAATAAGACTTTTTGCTTTCCATCAACAACATACGCACCATTAAAACAAACATAGAAATCAATTTTAATGTGTTCATTTCTTGCAACTTCCTTTAAGTTATAATAGTCTCTTCCTGATACAAAACCAAATAGATAGCCTTTTTTTTGCCATTGTTCAATGGCTTTTTTATTGGCATGACTAACACCGATATGATTCTTAGATAACGTGCCATCAAAATCACTAGCAAATAGTTTCATTATTTAGTCAATTGGCCTTGTGTAATAATTGCCAATAATCCTTTCTGATTTTGTTATGTTAATGAATACTTGTGGATCAACACCTTTAATTTCCTCAACCAATTCATCTACTTCAAAAATCGAAATCACTGTAAACAATATTTGTCTTTCTTGCTTTGAAAAAGCACCATAACCATCACTTACTGTGACACCATGTCTTGTTCTTTTAACAAGAAGCTCACTAATTTGATCACCCTTACTTGTAATAATTTGGAGTGCAACGCGCTTATAATGTGTATGCATTTGTTCAATAATTTTAGTATTAACAAATTGAAAGAAAATAGCGTACATCGCACGTTCTGGTCCAAATAAAATACCTGCAGTTGCAATAATTGTTGCATTAAAATAAAGCACATAACGCCATGCCTCTTCTCCTTTGCGATTAGAATAAGCCAATGCTAAGAAGTCAGTGCCACCACCTGATGAACCACCTTTTAATACCAAAATATTACCAAATCCATAAATAACACCACCAAATACAGCCCCTAGCAGTTTATCATCAACTAAAATCATTCTTGGTACAATTGGGATAAAAAAACTTAACAAGAAAACGTGCATCAAAGAAAAAATAGTAAACCTCGCGCTAACATGCCTAAATGCAATCAAAGCTGCAGGAATGTTAAAAGCTAACAAAAATAGACTGATTGGTATGTGGATACCAAAATATTTTGATAATGTCTCAGTTAGTAAATAAGAGACCCCTGTAAACCCACCTGGTATTAAATGATTTGGCGACACAAAGTTATTGAGCGCAAAGGCCATGATAAAGGCTGATAAGACAACCATAATCATTGTTTTAATATTTTTTTGGTTTACGATACTATTCACTTTGATCACCTTCTTTTTGTTCTAGTTCAATTGATACATTAGCAATATTTTCAAATGAACGTTGTATTTTATCTGTTGTTGTATGAATCTCTTGCGTACTCTTATAAACTGTTGACACTTGATTAGAGAGCTTATCCCAACGTAACCGATATCGGTCAAACTCAAGACTTAACTTTTTAAGATGCATTTGTATTTCTTTAGCATATTTAGCCTGTTCCATGTTTTGGACGATGACTTGAATGGTTGTAAGTGTTGCCATTAAGGTAGTTGGCGAAACAATCCAAACGTGTTTCTTATAAGCATACTCAATTAGATTTTGATGATACGCATTCAACTCAGCAAAAATGGCTTCTGCAGGAATAAACATCATGGCTTGGTTCGATGTCACGCCAGGAATAATGTATTTACTTGAAATCGCATCAATGTGTTTTTTTACATCCACTTGAAATTGTTTAAAAGCAACCTGACGAAATGATTCATCTTGTGTCTTATCAATCATTTTTTGATAACTTTCAAGAGGAAACTTAGAATCAATACCAACATACCCCAAAGGTTCTGGCGCTTTAAGTAAAGCGTCTACAATCACTGAACCTGGCAAGGTGCATTGCAATTCATATAAGCGACCCCTTTTCCCAAACACACTTTCAAGAAGTCCGCTCAACTGAATTTCACCAAATAGCCCCCTTGTTTTTTTATCATTTAAAATAGACTGAAGGGAAACAATATCTTGGCTTAGGTGAGTTAAATGTTTTTGTGCTTCATCTATCTTTGCTAAGCGCTCAACCATACTTGCAAACGCTTCATTTGTTTTGGTAAACCCTTCTGTTAAGCGATGATTAACACGTTCATCAATCTCAAGTAATCGACGCTCTGTCATTTGATTGAGTCGATCAAAATCTTCTTTCAACAATGTTGACATCTGTTGATTGCTTTGATAATGAGACGATTGCATGCTTGATAATCGTTGTTCTAAATATTGATTTTGTTGGTTCATGTACTGAAGTAAATCATTCTTTAACAACTGATCACGATCTTTTTGATCATCTTTAAGTGCCTTTAATTGTTGTCTTGGATTAAGCCATATGATCGCAAAAATCAAAAGACCAATCACAATTGCAATAAGTATGTTCATGAGTGCCTCTATTCTTCTTTGGTTAAAACCACGAGTTGTATTTGTTCAATATGACCTTCCTTATTTTGCTTCAATACTTTAAATCTAAGATTGTCATAAGTAAATCGCTCTCCAACTTTAATATGGTCCCCTTTCAATTCATTAATCCAACCAGAAAAGGTCGACGTTTTTGTCTTTGGAACCTTTGTTGTTGGTGCATACTCATTTAAAAAATCCCGAAAGCGAACGCTACCATCTATTTCATAAGTATGGTGCCCAATTTCAATTACATGAGCTGGAAGTGCATCATATTCATCATAAATCTCGCCAACAAGCTCCTCTAAGATATCTTCAAGCGTTACAATACCAACCCACTCCTCAGCCTTTAAACTAGCTAAAACGATTGCTTGATGTGTTTTTTTTCTTTGCATCATTTCCATTGCTTTGGCAAGGGTATGACGTTGACTTACATAGATGGGTTCTTTCATGAGCTTTTTAACACTTGGTGTTAAGCCTTGAACAAGTTGTCCAAAGTAATCACGCTCATGTAAAATCCCTATAACTTTCCCTGTTTCCTTTGAGACAACTGGAATTCTAGAAAAACGATGTTTTAAAAAGAGTTGTTTGATTTTCTCTTGCCTTGATCCTTCATAGATAAAAACGACATCTCCTTTTTCTTTCATCACTGTCTTAACTCGGATATCATCAAAATCAATCGCACTTTGAATGATTTCTCGTTCTGTTTGATCTAATACATCCTCATGTTCAATAAGTTGAACAATTTCCATTAACTCATCTTTCGTTGCAGTCACCTTTTCTTTTTTTGCAAACAAACGTTCAACAGCCTCTTGCAACGCACTTAAAACAGTTGTAAGTGGCTTTGTCACAAAAAGCATAGCTCTTAATGGCGTCACAATCATCATCGCAAATTGTTCTGCATTATTTTTCGCATAAGACTTAGGTAATATTTCACTAAAGATTAAGATAATCACAGTGACAGCAATCGTTCCATAAACCACTCCTTGTGCACCAAACATCGCACCCATTGCAACAGTTGTAATGGATGAAGCAACTATGTTAGAAATATTATTCACAATTAAAATAGCACTTAACGTTTCTGTAAAGTTTGTTGCAATGTGATAAACATGCGCTGCTTTCTTACTCTTTTGATCTTCTTTTTTTATCATTTGCTTCACACGTATTAAATTAATACTAGAGAAAGCCGTTTCTGTTGCGGACATAAACCCTGATAAGATAATTAAAACAACTAAAACACTAATGAGTATCCCTATTGCAATATCCATCACTATAACCAATCATCATTGAAGTTTTCTTCTTCTTTTTTTGCTGCTTCAATCTTTGCTTTTCTAACTTTACTTGTCCGCATAAAACTAACAAAAATAAAAATAAACACTGTGCCAAAAAACACAATCAACAAAGCCCAAAATGCGACTAAATCATTTAATGTTTCAATCATTTTTTCACCACTTTCTTCCAATATAGAAACGACCAATAAATCATACCAACAACACTATAAAGCGCCAAAAACCATCCTGCAAAACGGATTGCTGTAAATAATCGTTGATCATAATAATTGTTACTATACCACAATAATAAAGAACATACAACCACTCCAATACCAACGATATAATAGATAATCCAATAAACCCAAATACGTCTTAATGTTGTGTCAATCATGAGACCTAACACTAGTAAAACAATCATTACCCCAAATGGTCCAATCGCATCTAAAATAATGGTGATGAGTTGCATCAAATGAATGTTTTTTAGTGTTAACAATGTGACAATGAGTTGAACCAACCAATAGGGGTCATCTTTTAAAGCAATCAATGACTGATAACCATGAACTTGAATCAATTGGATGCTAAAAAGTAATAATGTTGCTTGTAAAAATAGTTTTAAATAATAGCTCATATACTTCATTGCATCACCCCTTTTATTGTATCATATTTTTTAATCTTTGATAATGATAAAATAGTTGAAAAAATGTTTGTTTTTTGGTATTGTTATATGGAAGACTCACTAGGTCAAGAGGAGGTTTATATGAAAAATTTAAAGAAAAATAGAGATTTAATGATCGCAACTATTTGTATCGCAATTGCAGTTGTTTCCATTGTACTTGTGCGTGAAGTAACAAGACCAAAAACGATTCCCAATTTATCAACACCGATTACTGCAACTCAAATGCAAGAGCGTATGGCAAATGGTGAATCATTTGTATTTTATGTTGGTAGTGAAACATGTTCTGCATGTAAAGCATACAAACCCATTGTAAATGAATTCATCAAAGAGACAGATACAATGATTTATTACTTAGACGTTGCTAAAAGCTTTAAAAGTGACGATGAAATGCAAGCATTCTTTAAAGATGTTTTAGGAACAACGCCTAGTACACCGCAAACTTTCTTTGTTCGTGACAATAAGATCGTTGATTACTTTACTGGAACAACATCATTCTTTACTTTAGAGCGTTTTGTCAACGCTAATCAGGCAGGTTAATCATGAAAAAGTTACTTATATTGATTGTCGGAATTATCGTTCTAGCTAGTTGCAGTAGTGTTAAAGTACCTGATATTGATGTATCTAAAATCACACGTTCAACTGATGGTTACACTGAAATCAGTGTTGAGGAGTTTGATGCTCTAAAAGCTTCAGGAGAAAACTTTATTTTCTATATGGGTCAATCAAGTTGTGGTGCTTGTATAGCTTTTAAACCGATTGTTTCAACATTTGTATCAACAACTGGTATTCCTGTCTATTATATTGATGTTAATTTTGCATTTGAATCTGATAAAGATGTCCTTGCTTTTTATAAAAAGCATTTTAATATTACTGAACCAAAAACACCAACAGTAGCTTTAGTAATTGATAAAAAAATTGCAACTGTGTTTGATGATTCAAAAATTATGACACTAGATCAACTGCTTGAAGCAGCTAAGAAACTTAAATAGAGGTTAATATGAGTAAAAAAATATTAATTGGGTTCCTTGCTTTGTTTTTGTTAGTTCCAGTTGGTTTGGTTGGCATTCTATCCTTAAATAAACTACAAACTCCAAATAAGCAAGAAGCCATCACTAAAGTAAGCTATGATGACGTAAAAAAAATGATGAGTGATCAAAAAACATTCATCCTGTACATTGGTAGAGAAGACTGTAGTACATGCGCAATATTTGAGCCTGAACTACACGTTTATTTAGAAGCCAATCCAGATGTTAAATTGTATTATTTCAGCACCAAATCAGCACGTGATGCGTCTAAAGAAAATGAAACGTCTAAAGAAGCGTATGAACGTTTAAGAGAAGAGTTTCAATTTCAATGGACACCAACACTTCATTTAATTGAAAAAGGTAAGTTTACAAGTACTTTTCAAT
This sequence comes from uncultured Erysipelotrichales bacterium, assembly GCA_964632125.1. Classification (GTDB taxonomy): domain Bacteria; phylum Bacillota_I; class Bacilli_A; order Erysipelotrichales; family CAZWEF01; genus CAZWEF01. Next base: position 13,004 of record CAZWEF010000018.1, on the reverse strand, counting down.
TCTTAGATGAATCTTACTATGAAACTGAAGATGCCAAAGAAAAACAAACATTATTTGATCAAGCAGTATTAGACTTTACTCAATGGATCAATGAAGCAAAAGCTGTTACCAACAAGTAACAGCTTTTTATTTATATAAGAAGTCTTCACCTTTTTGTACTTCAACTTTAGATAATCCTGGAAAAGATTGTTGTCTTAGTGCTTCGTAAATAAGCATTGTTGCGCAATTTGAAACATTTAAACTACGAACATGCTTTGTCATTGGAATGCGTAAGCATGTGGCCTCATGTTGTTTTAGTAAATCAATGGGAATACCATCATGTTCATGCCCAAATACGAGGTATACATCCTCATTTTGCGCAAAATTGGCATCACTGTAAGTTGTTTTAGCATATCGCGTTAAAAAGAAATAGATGCCATTGTTTTTGGATAAAAAATCATCCCAATTTTCGTAAACCGTGTAGTCAAGAAAATCAATGTAATCAAGCCCTGCACGACGCATACGCTTGTCATCTAATTCAAACCCCAATGGTTTAATTAAATGAAGTTTGGTATTTGTTGCCACACATGTCCTCATAATATTGCCAGTGTTTTGAGGAATAGCAGGATTGTAAAGGACAATGTGGTTCATTGATGTACCTCCAACCAATTAAGCGCCTTATTAAGCGCTAAGCGTCTATGACTTAATTCATTTTTATGTTCATTTGACAAGTCCGCATAGGTTTGCTTTAACTCAGGTATAAAGAAAATAGGATCGTAACCAAACCCACTTGTACCACTTGCTTGTTTAGCAACCTCTCCTTTAACAACACCTTTGAATACAACACTTTCCACGTTAGGTCCTGCAATTGCAATAACCGCAACAAAGTAGGCAGTTCGATCTTGTTTGTCTTTCATGAGTTCCAACAAATGTTGATTTTTCACTTCATAGCTTGTACCTTCACCCATAAAACGAGCCGAATAAACACCTGGCATACCATCAAGCGCATCAATTGAGAAACCAGAATCATCAGCTAACACCATTTGTTTTAAGTCTTGTGCAATTGTATTGGCTTTGATTAAGGCATTTTCTTCGTAGGTTTGCCCATTTTCTTCAATCTCAGGTATCGTTTCATAAACATCTCTCAATGATTTTACATGATAACCCATTGGTTCTAAAATAGCCTTATATTCTTCAACTTTATGAGGATTGCTTGTGGCAATAATAAGTTGTTTCATCGTGTTACCTCCAAAATATAGCGTGATAATGTAAAAGCGACATCTGATAAACGATTTAAATACATTGAAATCAAAGGAAAATTTCCTTCAACTCGTGATAATTGTCTTTCAACGGTTCGAATCGATGTGCGCCATAAGTTTAAATAAGCAGCATGCTCGTCTTGTTCAAAGCTAATGAAATGATTTAGTGGTACAAGTTGATTGTCCATGAAATCAATATACGATTCCAGTAAACTCACATGCCCTTTTGTTATAAAACTTGGCCCTCCTGCAAGCTCACCCATTAAAGGTCTTAGATGAGAAAGAATGGTAGTGGTTACTTCTTGGACATATGGATCTTTTACTTTAGCAATAATCAAACACAAATGAGCCATCATACTATCCATTAATCCTAATAGTTCAATGCTATCATCACTTTTTCTCACTCTTCGACCATCAAATAATGATGTTTCAAGTTGATCCCCTTTTTTGGTGTATATTTTACTCATGGTCTTTTCCCTCATCTTTTTCAACGACTTTGGTTATCGTATCAATTAGTGTCGCTTTAAACCCATGTTGTTCTAAAGATACAACACCTTCGATTGTTGTCCCTTTAAGAGACGTTACCTTATCCTTTAATACAATAGGATGTTCTTTTGTTTCAAGATAAAGAGCGGCACTTCCTAACATCGTTTGTGCAATCATGTCAAGCGCATCTTCTTTTTTAATTCCATGCCTTACAGCAGCATCACCCATAGCATCCATCATCATAAAGAAATAGGCTGGAGATGATCCTGCAATACCGATAAATGCAGACATTTGTGATGGTTCAATCCAATAAACGCGACCAAGACATGCAAGCAGTTTTGTTAACTTATCATCTTTTTGAGTAGAACACAAAGCCATTGCTGCTTGTCTAACTTGTATGGGTGTGTTGGGCATTAAACGAATTACTTGACACGAAACATAGCTTTGTAAAACATCTAACTCAATTCCTGCTGCAAGGGATACAACGACTTGATTGGTTTTTAGTAGTGAACTAATTGATGTTAAAACCATTTCAACTTGATCTGGTTTAACTGCAATAAAAAGATAGTCACTAAACTTAGCAACCTCTTCATTGCTCCCAACCCTAATCTGTGTTTGAGCACTAAATTGTTTTAACTTATCTTGACTGCGATTGCTTGCCATAATATGAGCAGCATCAACATGTCCAAGCAAACCCGAAATCATGGCTTGTGCCATATTACCACAACCAATAAATCCTAGTTTCATAAATAGCCTCCAATCAACGACTTAACCAATTGAGTATACCAATAATGGTTTTAGCATCAATAATTTGACCTGTTTCTAATAATGCTTTTGCCTCTTGTTTAGAAACAAGTTGTACACAAACAAATTCATCTTCATCTAATGACAATGTTGAGTCTTTTGTGATGCCTTTTGCCTCATAAATCACAACACGTTCATTACTAAAGCCAATGGCACCATATGTTTCATAAAGTTGCTCCAATTTTGTTGCACGGTATGGTGTTTCTTCCTCAAACTCTCTAAGTGCTGCATCATATGGTTGTTCGCCAACATCCACTTTCCCTGCTGGTAACTCCAGTGTTTCTTGGCCAATCACATAGCGATATTGTTTAACTAAAACCAAATGTTCATCAATGATAGCCATGATGGCAACGGCACCGTTGTGTAGCACACACTCTCTTGTTGAGGTTTTACCATTAGGTAAGCTTACTTCATCCACACACACTTCAATCACTTTTCCTTTGAAGTGGACTTCTCTTGAGATTTGTATTTCTTTCATCCAATCACCCCATTTTGAACTTGGTCTATTGTTAAGTTTTCAATCACCCGAAGTCCGAGCCTATTTGCCATGTCGATTGCAACATTCACAGCAGGATGGCTAAAGTCATCTGGTGTATGTGCGTCAACCCCAATGCAACATGGAATATGATATGATGCGACAATAGCCCAAAATCGCTCATCATTGTATGGGTAACGATATGAGCCATCACCATAATGTTTTTTACCAATACGAATACCCCCAAGGTTGAGTTCGAATACAACATGATGTTTAACAGCTGATTGACATATTTGATGCGTTGCGACAACACATGCATCACCAAAATCTTGACGATGTCTCATAAATAAATCAGGATGTGCGAAGTACTTAAACAATCCTGTTTCAAACGCTTTGATTGTGTCTGATGCATAGCTTAGAATCGACGCATCATCAGCCAAAAAACCATAGTAATAATCATGTGCTAGCAATTGTTTAAAGTGATTGCCTAAAATAAGATAATCGACACCACTTGCAAGCAATGCACGATAATAAGGTAAATAAGCTTCTATGTATTCACATTCAAACCCAAGAAAAACTTGACCTGGGTATTCTTTTTTAAGTGCCTCTACGGCTTCAACGTGATCTTGCAACATTAAATATGGCATACGGATGCCATTTCTTCCTTCAACAACAAGATCATTCATATGTTCATTTGCTTTTTTTTCACCTAACAGTTGAATTGCAACATTCAAATAAGTTTGATTGAAATCAACAGGCACATGTTCACTAAACCCAACTGTTTTTAACCCACTCTTAAATGCAGCCTCTAACATTTGTTTTTCTGTTCCTATTCCATGTCCACAACGAAATGTATGTCCATGGAAATTACTCACAATCTTCATAAACAACCTCCACTAAATAAAGTCCCTCTGGTGGTGCCTTATAAATGCACTTTTTAGCACCCTTTGAATCTAACATCATTTGAACATCTTCAATTTGAATACGCCCAGTACCCACTTGAACAAGCGCACCTACCATTAGGCGAATCATATGTTGCATAAATCCACTCGCTTCAAATTCAAAAACAACCTGTTGATCAATCACGCTCACTTTACATATAAGCATGTCACGTTCATAACTTGGCTTGTTTTTAGCAATGGTGAATGAACCAAAATGATGTGTACCTAAAAATAATTGAGCAGCTTGTTGCATCTTGTCTACATTTAAATGTCGATGAAACTGCCAAACATGTCGAGATGCAAGTGGATCGTGTTCACCCATGTTCAACAAATACCTATATCTTTTTTTCACCACATCATGACGTGCATGGAAGCTTTCATCTACAATTTTCACTTCTTTGATCCAAATATCATTGGGTAATTCACGATTTAAATAGTAACGAAGTTTTTCCACCTTGATATCACGTTCAAGATCAACATGCGCAACTTGACTTAAAGCATGTACCTTTGCATCAGTTCTACCTGATGCAACAATAGAAACTGGTTTTGTCTCTAGCTTTGTCAAAACCCGTTCAACCTCACCTTGTATCGTTTTTTTACTTGGTTGCCTTTGAAACCCATCGTAACAAGACCCATCATAGCTAAAAATAAGTTGATAACGTTTCATAAAACAAACAATGAACTCATCACCATGATGCATACAAAACAAGCAAGATAATCACGGTAGGTTATTTTTAATTGATGATAACGTGTTCTAGGTTGATCTGGTACATAGCCTCTTGATTCCATTGCATTTGCAATATCTTCAGCTCTTTGTAAAGAAGCAATAAACAAAGGAATGATCATTGACCCAATGGCCATCACTTTTTGCTTTAAACTACCTGACTCAAAGTCCACACCACGACTTGCTTGTGCTTTCATAATGCGTTGCGACTCTTCAAGCAATGTCGGAATAAAACGAAGTGCCAATGAAATCATCATGGCTATTGTGTGGGCAGGTACATTAATTATTTTTAAAGGTGACAATAAGTCTTCAATTGCCATTGTTAAATCAAGGGGTTTTGTTGATGCCGTTAAAATGGTTGTAAAACTAATTAAAAGAATGACTCTTATTAAGATAAATGCAGTCTGAATCACAGCACGATCATAAATAGAAATGCCTAAAAATCGAAACCAAACGGTTCCTTCTTTAATCAACAACAAGTTGATGACAAATAGAAAAGACATCATAAAGATCATTGGCTTAAGTGCTTTAATCATAAACATAAAAGGAATCTTAGATAACGCGATAATCAACATCAAGAATAACCCCAAAATGAGATAACCCATAAAACCTGCAGGATTGATCATCGTAAATGTAATCAATGCAATCATCAAAATCATTTTGATACGTGGATCCATTCGATGAATAAATGACGGATAAGGTAAGTAGCGACCAAGGACAATATTATTCATGATGATGCCCTCCTATTGACTCAACAAGTTCATCAAGATCATGAATGGATTGATTGATGTGATAACCACCTTGATTTAAATCATCTATAAATTGACTAATAAGTGGTAATTGAAGGCCTAATGCCCTAAGCTGTTCGTGATGTTCAAAAAATGCCTTTGTAGCACCAAAATACTTCAAATGGCCATCTTGCATGACAATTGTTTGATTCGTATATTGAAGCACTTGTGTCATATCATGTGTGATTAATACAATCGCTTTACCTAATGCATGAAGTTCTTTAAACAATGCCATCATTTCCTTAGCCCCTTGAGGATCAAGCCCTGCCGTTGGCTCATCTAGCACCAAAACATCGGGTTCCATTGCCAGTATACCCGCAATTGCAACACGTCTTTTTTGACCACCAGATAAATCAAAAGGTGATTTTGAAAGATAATCAGTTGATAAACCGACACGTTGAATCATCGTAGCCGCTGTTTCTTTTGCCACTGCATGTGGAACACCAAAGTTTAATGGACCAAACATAATATCTTTTTCTATTGTTTCTTCAAACAACTGATATTCAGGGAATTGAAACACCAACCCAACACGTTTTCTTACTTGTTTAATATCTTTCGCTTTTTTGCTTGCTTCAATGACTTGACCGTTTACAATCACTTGACCAGATGTTGGTTTAAGCAAAGCATTCATGTGTTGAACAAGCGTTGACTTACCTGAACCCGTCTGTCCAATAATCCCAACAAATTGATTGTCTTCTAGTTTAAAACAAACATCATGTAAGGCTTTATATGCAAAAGGACTACTAGCGCCGTATGTATACGTTACCTCTTTGAATTCAATTGCCATAGTATCTCTTTTAACTCCTCTATCTTAATCACAGGATCTTTGATGATGCCTTTTGCAACAAGTTTTGTTGAAAGACGCAATGCAAAAGAACCTTCTAAACCGATTGCTTCAAGTCTGTTTAAATCGCTTAACATTTCCTTAGGACTACCAACATCAAACACTTCACCTTCATTCATAATGATGACATAATCACTCATGACTGCTTCTTCAATATCATGTGTAATTGAAATGACTGTTTTGTTTTCCTCTTTATTTAAGCGAAAGACTAGACTTTGAATATCCTGCTTACCAACTGGATCAAGCATACTTGTTGCTTCATCTAAAATAACAATTTCCTGCTTCAATGCTAGTACAGATGCAATAGCCACCCTTTGCTTTTGACCACCCGAAAGATTGGTAGGCTCTTTGCTCAAGAAATCTTGCATACCGACTTGCAATGCATATTGATCAATCATTGGCTTCATCAAATCTGGTAACACTTGTTTGTTTTCTAAGCCAAACGCAATATCATCCTCAACTGTCGACCCAATAAATTGATTATCCGGATTTTGAAACACAATCCCAACTTTAGATCGAATATCATAAACCGTTTTGTCTGACAGCCCTACTTTGTCAACAATAATCTCCCCACTTTGCTTTTCTTCTAATCCTGTAATCAACTTAGCAAGCGTCGACTTTCCACTACCATTATGACCGATAATGGTAGTGTATTTACCTCTTGGAATCTTCAAACTAACCCCTTTTATGACTGGTTGCTCACCATAACCAAAGACTAAGTCATTAATCTCTATAACTGCATCCATTACATCACCTCTACAATGGTGTTATTATATCATATTCTAGATTGTTTAAAAAGACAAAACCATTGATGCTTTCATATAAACAAAAAAAACATTCGTAAATGTTTTATTGTCGTTTCAATTTATTTTCTACAACCAAAGACTTAAGCATTTCATAAATACCTTCTTCATCATTAGATTTAATGACTTGACTGGCAACTAGCTTAGCACCTTTTCTAGCATTACCCATAGCATAAGAGTGTTTCACAAGGCTAAGCATCCCCTCATCATTTGCCGAATCACCAAATACAAATACATCATCAAAATCGATTGATTCTTGTTTTAGAACGCTCTCTAGCGCGATTCCTTTATCAATGCCAGGCAACATAACTTCTATCCATCCTTTGCCTACCCACAAATAGCTATAATCTTCATTTAATTGTTTCTTGAATTGTTTTAGGCGCATTGTTGGAAATGATTTCATAATTAAAGCAAACTTACGAATATCACCTTCAAACTTGTAGTCAACTTGGTCAATATCAATAATACCATCCATCTTACCTTCATAACCATTGTTATTGGCTTTCCCTAAGAAGAACCGTCTAATCTTATAAAAGAATGCGTAGAGTGGTGGACGATATTTTAATTTATAATAATCACCAAATACAAACACAGACACATTTAGTTTCTTAGCAACCGATAACAAAGTTTCTTTTTGTTGATGATTAAACTTATTTGATTCTTTTAATTCATCTGTTGCATATTGATAGATCTGTAACCCATTCACTCCAATTAAATAACTTTTAGGATCACGATCCATTTTCAGTTGTCGTCCAATGACTTTTAAATTTTCAACATCACGACCACTTGCTAAAATAAGATGGTGTCCATCACGTTGTAATTGAATTAAAATTTCTTTTGTTTGAGGCGAAATTTCATGCTTTGAATTATACAAAGTCCCATCTATGTCTAATACGATATAACTCATGATTGTCTCCTATTTGGTAATACAATACTAATCTCAAAAATACCTAAATGATAACGCATGTTAATTGTACCCTCAAGCATATGAACAGCTTTAACAAGTAAACGTGCATCTTCAATGACATAATGGTCCAAAGTTGTTTGCATATCATCATTGATCACAAGACACAGTTGTTCAAATAGTTCATTAGGTACCACTTCTCGGCGACTCAATCCTACTAATTTCAACTGATGATCTTCTTCCTCAATGGCAAACTGAACATCATGATTTGACTGTAACTCAAAACGAACAATACGTAGCATTAAGTAAAGCATACGCATAAAGATTGGATAAACCACCCAAGTTTCGTTACTAACTTGAATTCTAACCTTATCATCTATTGTATGATTATCAAGGCGTTTAAGCGCATTCAACATATCAAAAAACAATTGCTTAATATCAACAAGTTGTGGTTCCTTTTGTTGCATTTGAATCAAACTAAAGACTTGATGATCAAGTGCATCAATTCGTTTATCCATATGATTCATTAACTGTGTCATTTGTTGTTTATCAAGATCCTTTTTAGTAAATCCAATTGCTTGATGCAATTGTTTTAATGTTTGTTCCATTTGCACATAATAATCATTTATAATACTTTGGTCAATTAAATCCAATCGATTAACCGTGATTTCCTTTTTAATCACAGGTACTTCAACAATTTTCTCTGTTAATTGAACCTTATCATTTGACTTGGTTTTAAGTATCCCTAGCATCAATAAGAATAAGACAACACTATATCCAACCATATACATCATTGGGTATTGATCAGCAATAACGAGCACAACGGTGTAGCTTTCTTCATTGATGGTTGTTTGATATGTAAACATACTCGTAAATGGTTTTTTCAATGCTAATTCTTGGGCTTGTTGAAGATTTGTTGCTGATAAAGTTTGAAAATATGCACGTTGTGTTGCATCTCTTTGAATAAAGAATTGAACACCTTTATTTTGATTTAAATCTTTGAACGATTGACTATGCGTTGTAACTTCTTGTTTTAAAATTCTATTGATATCATTTGAAATAAGCCATCGTTCTATTCTTGCATGTACTTTACCAAATAATGGTAATGTCCCTATTACCATAATAAATAAAACCACACAGACAATTCTTAGTTTACTCTTTTTCACCTTGGCACCCCTCACTCTTATCTATTTTAACTGATTCAAGGCCTTTTTTCAATCATGGTAACTGAAAATAAGCGATTGAACAACTAAAGTTTTGATAGGTAATGATCAAATAGCGATCTTTCCCAACTTTCTCAAAACAACTATACTTATGAAGCATCATTTTTGATAAGTGATTATTAATCAACCAATCTGTTTCCATAGACAACACTTCAATAAGTTGTTTCTTTTCTTCTAATGTAACAGTCGCTTCCATAAATCGCTTCGGTTTTACCTTGAAATGAGCATAATAATCAATCATCAATGCCTCCAGCAATTCATCCTTAGGATTTAAATACACAACCATAATTTTAAATAGATCATCTAATTGATATCCAATAAACGAAGACTGATGCTTTAAAAATGCATATCCTAACTTTAAAAACCAATCAAAATAATCAAACTCGTTTCTTAATAAAACATCAAAAACATGCGAGAATCGTTTAGCGTTATAAAAACGATCTAACATCTCTTCAACTAAATGAATATCGTCTAAATCCAACCTACTTAACCATTGATTAGAGATAATTTGATAGGGCGCTTGCTCATCGAATTCATACCCTAGCAACAAAGCCTGTTGACGAAGTTTTGTCCCTCGAAGCATCTTTAAAAAACCCAATTGTAACTCGTGGGGTTTTAATGAGAAAACATCATTAAATGATTGAATGAATCTCTCTTTTGTTTCATAAGGTAACCCAGCAATTAAGTCTAAATGTAAATCAATCACATCATCTGCCATTAAACGTATAATATTTGAGCGAATCAATTGAAAGTCTTGTAAACGATCAACTGCACGATTGGTTGTATCATCCGTTGATTGAATGCCTATTTCAAATCTAAAAAAGTTTTTTCTAAATGTACTTAAGTAATCCAACATTTTTGGTTTTAATAAATCAGCATAGATTTCAAACTGACAAACTGTTGTGTGGTTATCATATTGTTTCATCAATTCAAAGACAAACATCGTATGATCATGATTTAAGTTAAAAGTTCGATCAAGTAATTTGATGGTATGTGCTTTTTGATTGAATAGGTACTTAAGTTGCTGCTCGATCCAAGATTGCGAAAAATAACGCACACCCTTTTCCAAAGAAGATAAACAATAACTGCAACGATAAGGACACCCTCTAGAGGTTTCAAAATAGGTCACACGTTTGGTCATATCAAGTGAACCTTCAAAGTATGGCGAGTCAAGCTGCTCCAACGCTTCAATTGATGCTCTTGCTGGCAAGGCATGTGGCTTATCTCGTGTCGCAATCGATGTAAAGTCGATATCAGTACCTTCTTTTAAATGATGACACAAGTCTCTAAAAACAAACTCTCCTTCACCACAAACAACGTATTCAACTGGCCATTGTTCAATAAAAAAACTTGGTTCATAAGTAACCTCAGGTCCTCCTAGAGTGACGATGACAGATGGATGAAGCATACGCACGCGTTCAATCAATTGCTTGGTCATTGCGACATTCCAAATGTAAACGCCAAATCCGATATGATCTGGTTTACTTGCAACGAGTTTTTGTGCCATTTGTTCAATTGGTTCTTTTATAGCAAACTCTACATATTCAATATCACAGGTTTCTTTACATGCTTGGTAAATCCAAGAAAGGGCAAGGGATGTGTGAATGTATTTTGCATTAATGGTTGTGATGATTGTTTTCATTGTTAATTTATAATCCTTTCTATTTGCATTTTAAGAAAAATCATGATACTTTAGCAGTAGGTGATATGATGATCATAATAATCAATGTATTTTTTTCTATTTCGACACTATTAATACTATCACTTCATCAAAGTGATCTCATGCAAATAAGCACAGGGCTTATTGCCTTAAGTGTATTTCTTTTGCCTTTTACAACTATGTATAAATCCCAACAAATCCCTCGTTATCTGACTATATCTTTCATGTGCTTTACTTTTTGTTCAATCACACTGGGCAACTTACTTGGGTTTTATAACTTAATTAACTGGTGGGATCTTTTACTTCATACAACTTCTGGCGTTCTCTTAGGTTTATTTGCCTTACAATTTGTTGCAAAAAGACATTCCGTAAACCAAATAGATAGCACCATCACATCCCTCATTATTTTTTCATTTCCACTCGCCATTGGTGTGCTATGGGAAATCTTCGAATTCTCGATGGATTACTTGTTAAAAACCAATTTACAACGAAGTGGTTTAGTCGATACGATGACGGATTTAATTGTCGCTACAATTGGTGCTATGTTGGCAGTATGTATCTATCATATGTTTTTAAAAGAAACCAATGAAAAAAGGTGTTCAAACACCTAAGCTTCCTTGTTCTCTTCTTCTTTTTTCTTTCTTTTTTTAGCTAAAATAAATCCGATACCAAATATCACTATTGCGAGTACAATTAATGCAATACCGATATAAGATGTGTAATTTGTCATGCCAGTACTTGGTAACATTATCTCCACCTCTTTCTATATGCTCCATTATAACACAAATTAACGGATGATGTCATCACTTGATACACTAGATAAACATCATTTCTTGACCACTTACCCTAAAATAATTACCGATTACCATTTCCCCCTTTTATCTTCGTCATTTTATCGTATAATAGTGTCAAGGGGGGACAAGCATGAAAATTCAAGTTAAAATTGATCCAAGTTTAGAAGAAGATGAAATAACGATTATGAGTGCTACAATGTCTGATGCTGTTATGGACACAATTGCCTACTTAAAAGAGCAAGCAGCAAAATCAACTATTTTATCTTTAATGGATGAAGAGCATGAGTATTTTATACCGAGTCATCGTATTTTGTTTTTTGAAACACTTGGTGATCGTGTTATGGCTCATCTAGATCATCAAACCCTCCAAACCAAGCTACGTCTTTATGAACTTGAACAAAGTTTATCAAAAAAGTTTCTACGCATTTCAAAGTCAGCCATTGTAAATATTGACCATGTTTATGCTATTGAAAGAAAGCTCTCAACAAACTGTGTTTACTTTCAAAATAGCGATAAAATTGTTTATGTTTCAAGGCGGTACTTTGCAACATTAAAACAAAAACTCATTGAAAGGAGCGCATCATGAAAACAAAAATTATATTTGGTATAGGTTTCACATTAATTGGTATTTCAATAATAATGGAAATGATTGGCATGCCTCTCCGTTTTTCGTGGTTTGGTTTTTTATTATTGATACTCTCACCATTCATTATGGTAACAAGTTTAATGGACAAGGAATGGGGTGGCGTTTTCTTCCCAATAGCCATACTAATCATCTACTTCAAGTCTTATCTTGGCATCACAGGCAATATTTTACTGCCAGCACTGTTTGCAGCGTTATGCTTAACAATTGGCTTTTCAATCCTTTTTCCAAGAAAAAAAAGAGTTTCTATTAAATATCGCTATTATTCCTCACCTAATCAAGATGACGCAGTTGCAATGGATGGAGATGACATCAAGTGGCACACAAATCTAAGTGATCATAGTCGTTTTATTCGCTCAAATCATTTTACGAACGGCGATTTTAGTTGTTCACTCGGAAATCTAACCATCTATATGAATCAAGCAACCATTAACCCTAGTGGCGCAAACATTCAACTTGACTGCAATCTTGGGGCAATCACTTTAGTTTTGCCTAGTACATGTCGCATTGAAAACAACATCTCCGTATCTCTTGGTGATGTCAACATTGATTATCCATCGTATATCGATGTTACTGGTCCACTTGTTGTTTTAAATGGTAATGTTTCACTTGGTTCCATTTCAATTGTTTTTAAATAAGTAAGAGAAAAGTTGACACGTTTATGTCAACTTTTTTTG
>CAZWEF010000017.1:20325-27001 GCA_964632125.1 uncultured Erysipelotrichales bacterium | reverse complement strand
CATGAAACTAGGTGGAACTCCAGTGATAGTTGTGACGGACGAACAAGCCACAGATATTTCAGCAACCAATGGTGGCAACTACGTGATTGAATATGCAACAGACGCAACGGATGAAAGTAATTGGGAAACAGCAACTTATTCAACTACATTCAATGAAGATGCAACGATGATTCGTGTATCCAATACAACAGGGATGGCAGCCAAAGAGCGTGCGGTTATTCAGTTTGAATATGTTGTAGATGAAACAACCGAAACAGTTGAAACAACACCAAGTAAACTATCGTCAATCAATGACTTTAGACCAGTTTATGATTTTCAGGCGGGTGTTAGTTCAGGAAGACAGTTTGGAACACGTGTGGGAGCACAGCTTGTTATAGGAGAAGTAGCGGGTCTTATGTTTACAGATGTTGATTATGATGGCATCTACACAAGTGGTGTTGATACACCATTATCAGGAAGAACAGTGAACCTGTATGATGGTACAAACACCTTAATAGCAACGACACAAACAAGTGCAACTGGAACATATCAGTTTGAAGGATTGCAAAATGGTAGCTACTCAGTTGATTTCAATGAAGCTATAGAAGGCGATGAGTTTTTCACCTTTGCCAATAGAGGTGCAGATACAACATTGAACTCACATGTGCCAAATGTGAATCCGAATAAAGGAATTGCACTAACAGTGGATCCAACAAGTGATCGTGCAAAAACAATCAATGCAGGTGTGTTTGAATACATACCGGCAACTGATTTAACGGTAACAGCAAGCCACGAGAGTGTGACTATGCCAGCAAAAAATGCACAAACAAGCTTCACAAGACAAGTAACCACAACCATTACCCCAACATTCTTTAATAGCATAAGAGCATTGACGGATTCAGTTGTGTGGACTACCGATAATGTGGCAGTCGCAACGGTTATTGGAGGACAAATAAGTGGTATTGCTGAAGGAACAACAATGGTTCATGTGACCATTACAGATGTGTTTGGCAACACAGCAACAGATAGTGTTGAAGTTGTTGTAACAAGCAATAACATTCCAGTGATTACAGCGCCAAATCAAGTTGTTGAACGAAAAGCAACATTTGATCCACTAGCAACGCCAACAGCAACAGACGCAGAAGATGGCAACATAACAAGTCAAATCACATTAGTAACCTCAAATGTGGATACCAATGTAGTAGGTAACTATAGTGTCGAAGTAAGGGTGCAAGATAGTCACGGGAATGTGGCAACGAGCACTTATACAGTTACAGTACAAGATACGACAGCACCAGTCATTACAGCAAATGATACGCAAACGTATGAACGTTTATCCACGATAACAGAAGCGCAGTTCATAAGCGATGTTGCAGCAACCATGAATGAGGCAGGAACACTAACAAGTGACTTTGAAACGGTTGTAGATTTAGATGTTGTAGGAACATACAGTGTAACTCTAACAGCGACTGATGAAGCAAATAATGTATCAACAAAAGAAGTAACAGTCATTGTAGAAGATACAGTGGCACCAGTCATTACAGCAAATGAAACGCATACATATGAACGTACTTCAACAGTATCAGCAGCACAATTCTTATTGGATGTTGCAGCAACCATGAATGAAGCAGGTACTTTAACAAGTGACTTTGCAACAGTTGTTGATTTAAATGTTGCGGATACTTATACAGTAACGATAACAGGAACGGACTTAGCAGGCAACCAAGCAACGGTAACTGTTGAAGTCACAGTACAAGATACGACAGCACCAGTCATTACAGCAAATGAAACACAGACGTATGAACGATTGTCAACGATAGCAGAGGCGCAGTTCTTACTAGATGTTGCAGCAACCATGGACGAAGCAGGGACACTAACAAGTGACTTTGTAACTATGGTTGATTTAACTACATCAGGTACCTATACAGTAACGATAACAGGAACGGATTTATCTAGCAACCAAGCAACGGTGACTGTTGATGTCACAGTAGAAGACACCACAGCACCAGTCATTACAGCAAATGCAACAAAGACGTATGAACGTTTATCAACGATAACGGAAGCGCAGTTTTTAATTGATGTTGCAGCAACTATGAACGAAGAAGGAACACTGACAAGTGACTTTGCAAGGGTTGTAGTGCTTGACACACCAGGTACTTACAATGTCACTATAACAGGAACAGACATAGCAGGTAATGTGGGCACAGCATCAGTGGTTGTGACAGTTGAAGATAAAACAGGGCCAAGCATTACAGCAAATGCAACGCAAACGTATGAACGTTTATCAATGGTAACAGAAGCGCAGTTTTTAATCGACGTTGCAGCTGCCATGAACGAAGAAGGCACGATAACAAGTGACTTTGAAGCCATTGTTGATTTAGATGTTGCAGATACTTATACAGTAACGATTACAGGCACGGATTTAGAAGATAACCAATCTAGTGCAACCGTTGATGTCACAGTAGAAGACACGATAGCACCAGTCATAACAGCAAATGCAGCGCAAACTTATGAGCGTTTATCAACGATAACAGATGCACAGTTCTTAATAGATGTTGCAGCTACCATGAACGAAGAAGGAACAATAACAAGTGACTTTGAAGCCATTGTTGATTTAAATACATCAGGTACTTATACAGTAACAATAACCGGAAATGATTTATCTGGTAACCAAGCAACAGTAACAGTTGATGTCACAGTAGAAGACACGACAAACCCGATTGTGACTGCAAAAGCAAGTATTACTTATGAGCGACTCAATCTAACGTCGTTCTTATCTCAAGAAGAACAGTTTTTAATAGATGTTGATGCCTCAATGAATGAAGAAGGTGTCCTAACAAGCAACTTTAATGAAGTTGTAATGTTAGATGTCGTAGGAAGCTACAAAGTCATGGTCACAGGAACTGATTTAGCGGGCAATGAGACAAGCATTGAAGTAATCGTTGAAGTTGAAGATACGATAGCGCCAACATTATCATTAAAAACTAGTATCAGTTATGAATTTGGTCAACAAGTAACAGATGAGCAATTCTTAAAAGATATTGAAGCAATTATTGATGAAGAAGGCGTCATAACGAGCAACTTTAGTCAAGTAGTGAATTTGAGTCAAGCAGGAGATTATGTTGTTCTAGTGAGCGCAACGGATTTAGCTGGTAATTTATCTGCAATTGATGTGATCGTCACAATCAAAGCGAATCCATCGAAAGAAGAGAAAGATTTACCAAATACTGGCATGACAAGTGTTTATCCAGCGGGATTATTGATTGGTTTTATTGGTTTATTTGTTATATTAAAAAAACGTAAATAGACGGAATCCAAGTATTCTTTCTTTAAAAAGGTTGAAAGATTTAATAAAGCTAAATGGCTTTTGAGCAGTATCTTGCGAAAAGCGTTTAAGGTACTTTATCAAAAGATGTGTTTAGTTAATGTTTATGTAGAAAAGTTGATTCAAAAGAGTCAACTTTTTTTGTGACATGCATGTCATATAACTAAGGTGGAAGTTCTTAAGAGTATGTCTAGCACGGATAAAACATCGAGTGTTAAGCTTCATGCCTTGATGTCTCTTTAGCGAAACAATGGTAATAACGAGTAATAAAGAGCCAGTAGAGGGCATTGCTTAAAAGCCATGACTGAAAGACTGAACGGTTAAATGTGTTAGTAGTGAAACAGATGTTGACGGTTGTACCTGACTAATGGTAGTTGGAGGAAACTTTACTAAGGTCACAACAATCAAGCAACACACGTAGGAGGATAGTAAGTATATCGCATATACTAGAAGAAATATTGGAAAGAAATAAAATGAATCAAGTGTAAAAGTAAGTGAAAGCAAACAAAGCCAACGATGAACAGTCTTATCGTAAACTACAATACCTTCAGGACGGCAAGGAACTAGAAAAACGAGAAATGTTATATGAACGATACAATAAAAGCCTAAAAAACGTGCGTCTAAAAATGCTTAATTATGTGACGCTTTAAGTCTATATAAGGGAGCTTAAGCAGGCATACTAGCACTATTTACCTTGAACAAATTCATTCTTATCTAGAGCTTTACAGCGTTTAATTAAGCGATTAATGTTTCTAATAGAGATTGAAGGCGCAAGCCTACTACCTCTAAAATCAATAAAGTCTTGATGACTTGAATCTTTCTTCTTCAAGTTTCTTAATTCAACCCTTCTCATATTGCAACTCTTTCTATTTTAGAAGTACATAGAATAATTTATTTGGGATATTATCATATTTGAGACACACTTTTTTTGATTTTAAATCAATATGCCTTGACACAGTTATGACTAAACGCTATAATCTACTTATAAACATAAAGGGAGGAATATCAATGCTACTTATACAATCACTACATCATCATCATTAGTTAAAGGGATACTGGTATCAACAGTAGCCCATTTAGACGTACCAAAAAGGGCTACTTTAACTAATGGATGTAGATATCGGCGTTGATATTTATTTTTTACGGGTAAGGATAGTCCTTGCCCGTATTTTTTTATATCTAGGAGGAAGAAAAAATGAAAAAAATATTAATTGCAGTTATGGTAGTCATCTTACTAGTTGGTTGTCAATCTACGACAAAGAAAAGTGAATCAAGTTTGGTAATTGGATTAGATGACACATTTGCACCGATGGGGTTTAAAGACGAACAAGGAAATTATACAGGATTTGATATTGAGCTTGCAAAAGCAGTTGGTGATTATTTAGGCATTGATTTTACATTTAAATCAATTGATTGGAACAGTAATATTCTTGAATTAAATTCTAAGAAAATTGATTTGATTTGGAATGGTATGACCATTACAGATAAACGATTAAATGAAATGGCCATCACAGAACCTTACTTTGAAGATGCACAAGCATTGTATGTATTAAAAGGATCAAGTATTCAATCTAAAGAAGATTTAAAAGATAAAATTATTGGTTTACAACTAGGTAGTTCAGCTGAAGAAGCATTTAATCAAGATGAGATTGCTTCAAAAGTTAAAGAAACTAAAAAATACCAAGATAATGTTCAGGCTTTAAGTGATTTGAAAGCAGGGCGCGTAGACGCGGTGGTAGTTGATAGTGTTGTTGGTGATTATTATTTATCTAAACAATCAGGGTTTGTTAAGTTAGATGATAATTTTGGTGTTGAGTATTTTGGAATTGGTGCTAGAAAAGGGGAAACAGACTTAGTTAATAAAATAAATGAAGCGATTAAGGCTTTAAAAGAAAATGGTGAGTATCAAAAAATCTATGATCGTTGGTTTAAAAACAATGGATAGTATTGTCTATATATTAAAAGCTTTACCGACAACCATGATGCTATGGGGTGCTGTGATTTTAATCAGTATTCCATTAGCACTTGTGCTTGTGTTTCTAACTTGGACATATAAACGTATTTTGTCTGGTCCCATTCATATCTATACATGGGTACTAAGGGGTTCTCCATTGATGTTACAGCTATTCTTTATTTATTATGGACTCCCCATCTTAACAAACAATACCATTATTTTGAGTCCTATGGGTTCAGCTATTTTAGCCTTTGCCATTAATTACACTGCTTATTTTATTGTGATTTTCCAAGATGCATTCTTTACACTTGCAAAAGGACAAATTGAAGCAGGACTAGCACTGGGAATGACTCAACAAAAAGTGTTTGTAAAAATACTTCTACCACAAGCCATTCGACAATCGCTTGGTGCTCTGTCAAGTGAATCATTGAACTTAATTAAAGATACAGCGCTTGTTGCAACCATTGGTATGGCAGATATTTTAAGACAGTCAAAAGAAATTGTTTCAAGAGATGCAACAGTTATACCGTTTATCTATGCATTTGTGATTTACTTGGTGATTAGTTATATCATTGTTTTGATATTTAAACAACTTAATAAACGATACAGTTACGACGTCGCTTCTTAATTAGGGGGAAAACATGAAAAAGTTAATGATTGCTTTAATGGTTACTTTATTACTAGTTGGGTGTCAATCAACAAAAAAGAATGAAAAAACGTATGTCATTGGTATGGATGATACATTTGCTCCAATGGGATTTAAAGATGAACAAGGTAATTATACAGGGTTTGATGTAGAACTTGCAAAAGCAGTAGGTGATTATTTGGGTGTTGAGTTTACCTTTAAATCAATTGATTGGAACAGTAATGTACTTGAACTCAACTCAAAGAAAATTGACTTAATTTGGAATGGTATGACCATTACAGATAAAAGAATAAGTGAAATGGCAATTTCGGATCCTTATTATGAAGATACTCAAGCCTTGTATGTTTTAAAAGATTCAGGCATTAAAACCAAAGAAGATTTAAAAGGTAAAGTCATTGGTATTCAACTAGGAAGTTCTGCAGATGAAGCCTTTGCTAAGGATCCAATTTCAGCTTCAGTGAAAGAAATTAAACGATACCAAGACAATGTCCAAACCATGAGTGACTTAAAAGCAGGTAGACTTGACGCTGTTGTGCTTGCAAGTACGGCTGGTGATTATTATATTGCTAAAACAAAAGAAACAGTCTTTTTAAAGTTAACTGATCGTTTTGCAATTGAATATGTTGGAATTGGTGCTCGTAAAGAGGATACGGAATTAATTGAACAAATCAATCAAGCCATTCAAGCCTTAAAAGATAATGGTGAGTATCAAAAGATTTATGATCGTTGGTTTAAAAGCTTTTAAGAGACAATTAATTCATAAGTATAATAG
>CAZWEF010000017.1:1321-20225 GCA_964632125.1 uncultured Erysipelotrichales bacterium | reverse complement strand
TTATGATCGTTGGTTTAAAAGCTTTTAAGAGACAATTAATTCATAAGTATAATAGTACTATTAAACTAGGACTTACTAACGTAAAGGATAAAGAAGCTTTAGATATTTTCTTTTCAATTGTTTCAAGTAGTAAGAGCACAGCCTTCATAGGAGCCCAAACATATTACTTTCACACTGTAAATCCGGATTATGTTGGTGGTTCTTATGTGAATTATTAGGGAGGTTCATATGAAGAAAAACACATATATTAAGATTGGTATTGTCATATTTATGATCATTAACACGTTGAATTTTATGTTTCCAAAGTGGCATGAAGGTCGTGTTTATTATCCTGTGGGTTTATTTGTTTTATCTGTGATTATTGTCGTGTATGGCTTGATTTTTGGGAAGAAATAATATCAAAATGGATACATAAAAGGAGATATAAGATATTAGCGCACATACTTATATCTCTATTTTTGTAGCATAGACATGTTTTTTTACTAGATGCTTATAGGGGCCTAAATGATTCGATATAGGGCATTCTTTTAGTTTTATAAAGTTGTTAAAAGAAGAAACTACTTATTAATTTTTGATTTAATATATGATATAATGGCACTGAAAAGAAAAGAGGGATATCATGTATCGATTTAAAAATGATTACAATGAAGGGGCTCATCAAGATGTTTTAAAAGCCATTATTGAAACAAATGAAGTCCTATGTACTGGATATAGCTTAGATATTTATTCAAAAAAAGCACATCAACTCATTAAAGATCAAATGAATCGTCAAGATGTTGACATTCATATGGTGACAGGTGGTACACAGGCCAATTTGATAGCGTTAAGTGCGTTTTTAAGACCCCATGAAGCCATTATTTCGCCATTCACAGGCCATATTAATGTCCATGAAACAGGGGCAATTGAAGCGGTGGGGCATAAGATTTTAACTGTGGATACACAGGATGGTAAGCTAACAATTGATCATATTAAGCAAATTCTTGAAGATAATACAAGTGAGCATATGGTTAAACCAAAACTTATTTTCTTAACCACTCCAACAGAAGTTGGAACAATCTATTCATCTCAAGAACTTAAAGATATTTATGCATTTGCCAAAGAACATAATTTGTATGTTTATGTTGATGGTGCTCGTTTAGCGAGCGCGCTCGCGATTAAAGAAGGGTCATTAACACTTGAGGATTTAGCTTATCATACAGATGCTTTCTACATTGGTGGGACTAAATGTGGTGCATTATTTGGTGAAGCAATTGTCATAGTAAATGATCAGTTAAAGCCTGATTTTCGTTTCCATATTAAACAAAAGGGTGGCTTACTTGCAAAAGGACGTTTACTCGGTGTTCAATTTATGACATTGTTTCAAAATGGGTTATACACTGAAATTGGTAGAAGTTCTAATATGCAAGCAGATAAGTTAAGAGATGCTTTTGAACAATTAGGTTTTACATTTGCTTATAAGACAAGAACCAATCAATTGTTTCCAATTCTTCCTAATGCATTGGTTGAACGCTTAGCAAATCACTATGAATTTGAAATCATTCAAAAAGGACAAGATGAAACTTGTGTTCGTTTTGTCACTTCTTACGCAACAACAAATGAAAAAGTTGAACAATTTGTTAAAACACTTAAATTATTAAGTGAAAGATGATGTTCATCTTTTTTTGTTTGACATGAACGTTACGTCAAAGTTTATACTAAGATTGGGGGATGAATATGCTAACAATCAATGCCTTCTCAAAGCTTTGCTGTTTAAGTACAAGGACACTTCGTTACTATGATGAAATAAATCTCTTAAAACCAGCATATATTGATGAAAATCGTTATCGATATTATGATTTACACCAACTTTTGGATATTCAAAACATTCAAATGCTTAAGTCCATTGGTCTAAAACTCGAAGAGATTAAGTCATTAGTCAAACAAGGCCTGTCTACAGCATTAATTGAAGATATATGTAAAAAGCAAGAAACGAAAGTGATCCATGAAATAGCATTGTTAAATAATCAGTTAAAGGCATTGCAACATCTAAAATCAAATGCCAGAGATTTACCACATCCTGTTATGATTGAAACCTTACCCAAACGTGTTGTTGTTCGAGTTCGAGATACCATTTTGAACTATCACCATGAAGGTTTGTTGTGGGAAAGACTGAATGATTTAATGGAACAATTATCCTTAAAACCAGCAACACCCGCATATGCACTTGCTCTATTTCATGATGAAGACTACAAAGACACTAACGTAGATGTTGAAGTCCAACTTGCAATCATGCAAGCGACATGTCATCACCCTAGTATCATAGAAGTAGAGGCAACTAAGGTCGCGTCCATTACATTCTCAGGCGATTATGATCAGATGCCTAGCATTGCCCATGAGCTCATGCAATGGGTTGCCTTACATCAAATGGAAACAACTGGTATGATGTTTAATGAGTATTTTATTTCTCCCTCGCAAACAAGTGATCGTACACAATGGTTAACAAAATGTTGTGTAACAATCAAATGAAAGGAGTCGCCATGGCAAGACCACAAAACAAAGCGGATTTGATTCAAGAAGCAAAACGAGCACACGAAAGTTTAACCCATTTTATTTCAAGTATGTCTAGTGTAGAACTTAATACACCGTTTGATTTTTCCTTGGATTCATCAAAAAAAGAGGCACATTGGCAAAGAGATCATCAATTAAGAGATGTTTTAATTCATTTATATGAATGGCAGCAAATGCTGATTCACTTTGTACAAGAGAATCTAAAAGGGCATGCAGTTCCTTTTTTACCATTGCCCTATAATTGGCGTAATTACGGTGAACTCAATCTTTCTTTTTTAGCCAAACATCAAACCACAACGCTAGAACAAGCACAAATGTTATATGAAACATCATTTCAAGCAACGATTTCATTACTAGACACACTAGATGCACAAGCACTTTTTTCAAAAGATGGTTATCCATTCAGTGGTGGAAGTACGCTTGGTTCCTATTTTGTCAGTGCAACATGTAGTCATGATGCATGGGCATTAAAAAAACTTAAAGCACATAAAAACCGACTTAAAAAGGAGGGCATTTTATCTTAGATAAAATGATTGCATCTTAGGCCTAGATTTGATACACTTCAAATGAGGTGACCAAATGGGATTATTAAGTTGGGTAGGCTTTATTGGACTTCTTTATTTGATGTATGAAATGATTAAGGCCCTACGCTATACCATTAATGTAGTGCGTTTCACAAAAACAAATCAGGCTAAGATTACAAAGGAATCTTTATTAAAGCAAAGCAAACACTTTACTCAAAAAAGATTAATTGTGATTGCAATTGTGGCATTGAGTGTTGTATTGATTCAATTGAGCTTAAGTGAACCAATATTTGTTTTAGGTTTATTTGGGCTATTAACACTATTTGAATCATATCAGGGATACAAAAAAAGCCAACAAACAATGATCTAGACGCAAGTCTAGGTTTTTTCATTTGTTGACGCTTCAATTAAGTGAACATAATCTGTTCCCCATTTTTTCATGGCACCTAACACATTGTTTAACGAAAAACCAAGCTTTGTCAATGTGTATTCAACCTTTGGTGGCACTTCAGCAAAAACGGTTCTTGTTAGAATACCAGAATGTTCAAGTGCTCTTAAGTTTTGTGTCAGTACTTTTTGAGAAATACCAGGTAAAGATTGTTTAAGCTGACCAAAGCGTTTGGTACCTCCTAGTAAATCTCTAATGATGAGAACTTTCCATTTATCGCCAATGATGCTAAGCGTTACTTCTACGGGACACTTAGGTAATGTTTGATTATTCATTTGAACCTCCATAGTATATTATAGGTAACTAAGGCACAATAATGTGCTTACTTACTTTTAGAAACTATTTGAAGTATACTATAAATAGGTCATAAATACAAATAAGGAGATAAAAAAATGGCAGAGATTAAACATATAAACGAAGTAGAAGCAGTTGTTAAAAATCAAGGAGAAGGGAATGTGTTTTCAGTAAAAGCAATTAGTGAAACATTACACAAATGCTCATTGAATGTAGTTGAGTTACAACCGGGAAATCAAGCATATGGTTATCATTATCATGATGTGAACGAAGAAATCTTTTATATTGTGAGTGGACAAGGTATTGTTGAAACAAATGATGGTGTATTTCCTATAAAACAAGGTGATGTTCTTGTTTTCCCTACAGGTAAAGAAGGTGCACATGTTGTAAGAAACAATTCGGATGATGTTTTGGTTTATCTTGATTTTGGTACAAAAAGTGAAATTGATTTGGTTCATTTGCCTCATGTTGGTAAACTCATGGTGGCAACACAATCGTCACTTCATGTCGTAGAAGATCCAAATAAATAAGAAAATCATCTAAGTAAGACTAGATTAAACTACAGACACTCAAATGAGTGTTTTTTTTATGTTCAGTTTATGATATGATAAACAAAAGGAGTGATTATATGACAGTTGGATTGGTGGATATTGGTTCTAATACAATACGCATGTGCATTTATCATGCTCAAACAGAGCGTTTATTAATTGCAAAAAAAACAGTTGCAGGTTTAGCAGGACACGTTGAGCAACGCGCCTTAACTAAAAAGGGCATTGGTATTTTGCTCGATGTTTTAGGTCAATACAAACAAATATTTAGTGATTTATCAGTAGAACATGTTGTTTATTTTTCAACTGCTTCGCTTAGAAACATTGAGAATCAAAAAGATGTTTTAAAACAAGTGAAAAAGAAATTAGCAATTGAGATTGATGTCATAGATGGTAAAACAGAAGCCCTTTATGGTCTTATAGGATCAAAGAAATCATTGCATATTGATGATGCAATTTATGTTGATATTGGAGGTGGTAGCACTGAGATCATTTATTTAAAACAAGGACAAGTCATGGAAGCAGTCAGTTTACCAATGGGTTCACTTAATTTATCTAAAAAGTATGTAAAAGGACTCATCCCCACAATCAAAGAAGCAAAAGACATTAAAAAAGCAGTCAAAGAAGCCCTTAAAGGTATTGAAACCTTCAACGATGTTCAAGTATCAGATATGATTGGTGTCGGAGGGACAGTACGTGCAATACGCCGAGTTCATCTTGAACAACATGATGGTAAAGTGAAAAAACCCAATCAATTGAATATTGGAACTTTAAAATCGTTGGAGCAATTTATGAAACAAGAAGAGACAAAGACGCTTTATGAGTTAGCGGACATTGTACCAGAGCGACTCCATACATTTTTACCAGGTTTACTTATTTTATCTGAAATAGCCAAGAAATTCAGCAGTGAGACAATTCATGTGAGTGATACTGGTGTTCGAGAAGGGTATTTAGTGGAACGCCTATTACCAAAGCTTAAACATGAAGACATTTGATTTTAGTTATAGTCAAAATCGTGAAATATCTTGGTTAAGGTTTAATAAGCGGGTACTTGAACAAGGACAAGATAAACAAGTCCCACTAGGTGAACGGGGAAAGTTCATTTCTATATTTGATCAAAATCTAGATGAATTTTTTATGGTTAGGGTTGGAGGATTGATTGATTTATCTTTAATTAAACTGGTACCGGATAATAAATCCAATCTTAATGCAAAGGAACAATTGCAACTTATCTATCAAGAAGTAGCATCCATTTATCCACTAAAGGAAGATGTATATGAAAGGCTACTTCATCATTTGAAAGAATATGACGTTCATTTACATCACCCGATGACGCTCAACAAACATCGTCGTGAAATGATTGATCGATTTGTTGAACGAGAATTGTTGCCAATTGCATCTCCTCAAATTATTGATCCAACGCACCCATTTCCTCATTTAGAGTCAACCAAAACATATTTATTTGTTAAAGTAATGGAAGAACATAAAATGTATTATGGGATTGTTGCATTACCAAGTGCACTTAAAACGATGTTTGTTTTTAAAGAAGAAGGCATTCAATTTGTTTTAATGGAAGATGTATTAGATGCTTATGCAAAGACATTGTTTAAGCAGTTTAAAATGATAGAAAAAGCAATGATTAAGGTGACTCGTAATGCAGACCTTGATTTTAAAAAACATAGTATTGTAGAAGAGGATTATAATTATCGATCGGAAATGAAAAAAATCTTAAAAAAACGTGAAAGATTGGTACC
Organism: uncultured Erysipelotrichales bacterium; assembly: GCA_964632125.1. Classification (GTDB taxonomy): domain Bacteria; phylum Bacillota_I; class Bacilli_A; order Erysipelotrichales; family CAZWEF01; genus CAZWEF01. The sequence goes on along the minus strand of CAZWEF010000017.1, from coordinate 14,110 downwards.
AGTTAGACTTGAGGTTCGTGGTGATTTATCTCATGAAACAACGCGTTATTTATTGGAACACCTAGGACTAAAGCATCATCAATTGTATGAAACTAAAGTACCACTTCAATTAAATTATTTCTTTTCATTGGCTGAAACTATGAAGAAAAAGGGGTTAAATGCTTTATTTGATCAACCTCATATCCCACCTGTATTTAAACCTAAAAGTATGATTAAAAGCATTGAACATGAATCGCGTTTGTTTCATTATCCTTATGAATCATTTGCGCCAATACTACAACTATTATATGAAGCAGCAACCAATCCAAATGTTGTTTCAATAAAGATGACCATTTATCGTTTGGCTAAAACAACAAAAATCATTGATTATTTGTGTTTAGCTGCAGAAAACAAAAAAGAAGTGATTGTCTTTTTAGAACTAAGAGCAAGATTTGATGAAGAAAACAATATTCATTGGGCAGAGGTTTTAGAAGAAGCAGGATGTGTGCTTATGTATGGCATTGATAAGTATAAAATACATTCTAAGTTATTGCTCATAACCTATAAAGAAAAACAAAGCATTCGATATATCAGTCATGTTGGAACAGGGAACTTCAATGAACAAACGGTTAAAGTGTATACAGATATGTCCTATGTGACTGGTGATCATGTAGTAGGGCTTGAGATGAATGAGTTGTTTCAACAACTACTGTTAAATCAATTAAAAGGGAATTTTAAGCGATTACTTGTTGCACCCAAACAACTTAAACCAACATTAATTGAGCAAATTCACCAACAACAATTGTTGAAAGAAAAAGGATACATCCGAATTAAATGCAATGCACTAACAGATCGCGATATCATGGATGCGTTGAGTAAGGCATCTAGAGCTGGTGTTCAAGTGGATTTACTTGTTAGGGGAATTTGTTGTCTTTTACCAGGCGTTAAACATAAAACGGAACATGTCCGTGTATTTAGCATTGTGGGCCGCTTTTTAGAGCACACGAGGGTTTATCAATTTGGTGAAGGAAAAGAGGCAGTCGTTTACATTGCAAGTGCTGATTTAATGACAAGAAACACAGAGAAACGCGTTGAAGTTGGGATTGATTTAGTAGAAGCTAACATTAAGCAACGGGTATTAGATTATTTAGATTTATCATTTAGTGACAATGTAAAAAGTCAAAGATTGATGCATGATGGGACGTATCATAAACAAGCAGGACTCAGTCAAATAGATAGTCAAGCAATGTTGCTTTTAGAAGCACGAACAATGGTATACCATGAGAAAAAAAGACCAACCATTTGGCATCGAATAAAAGAATATCTTAGACTAAGAGGTTAATCACCTCTTTTTATTTATATATGAGTTATTTGTGGTATAATGAAGTGTGAGGTGTTTGAACGTGTTATTAAAAGATAGAGAATTATTAAGAATTGTTAAACATGATGCTACCTACTATAGGGGTAAGCATTATGAGCAGGATGGACGTGTTCAAATCAAATCAATTGAGCAAATAGGCACATTGTATCATTGTACTGGGATTGTCCAAGGGAGTCGACTTTACCATACACAATTGGTAATTGATGCAAATGGCATCATTCAAGACATGCAATGCAATTGTGATGACTTTCAGGCATATCCAGGTGCTTGTAAACATATTGTAGCACTCGGTTTCCACTTTAAACAAATGGGAAGCACCATCGATGATTATATCGAAACCAAGCAATCGAGCCCGCTAAAGCGACTAGAAGCTTTAATGGCATTGAAACCAGTCGTATCAAAACATAATTTGATCTTAGATGCAAGTGATTTATTTGAGGTAGGCATTGAATGGCAACATCAGCGACTTCAACTCATCATCATTGAAAAAGAAAGACAGTTGGTTTGGTCACATGAATGGTTGGTTCAATGGGCAACTAGCCAAAAGATGGATGTAGAAGGACGGCTATATCTTTTTGATGAACAAAGTGAGGCATTAAAAACTTGGATATATGCTTTTAATGATCATTATCGACTAATCGAAGATGGTCAATTAGATAAACAACTTTGCCAACAATTAGGTGTTTCTTTTTTGATGTACCAAAAGAAAAAACTAACATTTGTGACAACCCCTATACTTTATACTGTTGAAAAAAACAAACTAGTTGAACAAGGCGAATTGTTAGTAGCACCCTTTCGAACATTCATTTGGGTAAATGATGAAGCATCATTTTTGGATGAACGGGCATATCACACATACACAACTTTGCAGTCTCTATTTAACAATAAAAAATGGGTCATAAACCCTGAAAACATGCAACAAATGTACCAAAGCATTTACCCTTATTTAGTTGATCACCAGTATGTCATTAAAAATGCGACTTGGGATAAAAAAATAAATCAACCAACAGAGATTTCATTTTATTTTGATGTTCAATCAAAACAAATTCATCTCAAAGCAGTTTTGCAATATGAAGAATTGAAACACACCATGAACCAACCAAGTCATGATGCACGCATCCATCATTATATTGAAAGTAAACTCCACAACATGTTGATCGCAAAGGGTTTTTTGTTAGAAAAGGACTATGTTATGGATGCTTATCAAGGTGCACCTTTTGTCTTTGATGATCTCATACCGTATCTAAGAACCATCGGCCGCGTTTTTGTTTCGAAAAAGTTCGAAGCCTTATACATTGGTGAAAACCGTTCTATTTATAAACCAAGAATGGATATTCAAGAACAACACTTTACCTTAACACTTGAACAACTATCCTTTGACCCACAAGAACTCGCTCGCCTTTTTCAAGCAATGAAACTAAAACAAACATATGCCATGTTATCAGATGGAAGAATGGTCAATCTCAACAATAAAGGTCTTCAAAAGCTACATCAAATGCAACAATTATTGGACATGTCCCCAACCCAAATGACTCAAAAACAAGTGTTGCCAAAGTACTATGCGCTCTTTATGAAATCATTGTTTGATGATGCCATGTTTTCACCACTATTTGATCAATTAGTCCAAGACATTCAAAAACCATCGAAAATCAAACCACCAAAACAAATTAAAGCAACATTACGATCATATCAAATGGAAGGCTTTCAGTGGTTGGTATCGATGCATAAAGTACAATTTGGGTGTCTCTTAGCTGATGATATGGGGCTTGGTAAAACCCTCCAAATCATAACCTTTTTAGCCTACTTGTATGGAAAAGAGGGCACAAGTGATTCATCACTTGTGGTGGTTCCAACATCTCTTCTATACAATTGGAAACATGAGATTGAAGATTTTTGTCCGAGTTTGAAGATTGCTCTAATTCAAGGTAATAAAAGAGAAAGGGTATCTTTGTTAAAAACAAAAGCTGATATTTATATAACAACGTATGGACAACTTAGAAATGATTTGGATGCATACAGCGAACATGTATTTGAATGCGTTATACTTGACGAAGCACAAACCATTAAAAACGATCAGTCAATGGTATCTAAAGTAGTTAAAAAGATTCGTAAACGAATGGGGATAGCATTATCTGGAACCCCCATTGAAAACAATGCTTATGAACTCTATTCTTTGTTTGAGTTTGTTTTACCACACTATTTTAAAAATAGTTATCATTTCAAACGACTATTAGAAACAGATGATATCCAACGTTACATCAAACCATTTATTCTAAGAAGAACAAAGCAAGATGTTTTAAAAGACTTGCCAGATAAAATTGAAACAACAACATATGTCAACATGTTACCAAGTCAAAGGAAAATATACGAAAGTTTCTTATTGCATACAAGTCAAGAATTGGATCGATTACGAAACTTAGGTATCGAGAAACACAAAATAGAGTTTTTGTCATTGTTGATGAAACTAAGGCAAATTGCATGTCATCCAGGACTGGTTGTAGAGGACTTTCAAGATGACTCTGGTAAAACAGAATGGTTAAAGGAACAATTACCTTATTTGGTTGAAAAAGGGCACCGGATCCTCATTTTTAGTCAATTTAGGTCGTTGCTTGATCTGGTGGCGGATGTTTTAAATGAATTGGGATTAAGCTACTTTAGAATTGATGGGCAGGTACGTGCAAGAGAGCGTATTGATTTGGTAAAACGTTATAACAATCAAGAAGTACCGATTTTTTTGATTTCTTTAAAGGCTGGGGGTACTGGACTAAATCTTGCATCAGCTGACTTGGTGTTGCATCTAGATCCATGGTGGAATCCAGCAGTTATGCTTCAAGCGACAGATCGTGCGCATCGTATTGGTCAAAAGAAAGTTGTGCAAGTCATTCAACTTGTCTCAGAGAACTCAATTGAGCAGCAAGTGTTAAAGCTACAAGATAAGAAAAGGGAGTTGTTTAACCAATTAATTCAATCAGGTTATAACCCGCTTCAGTCATTAACAGAACAAGAGCTACTTTCATTGATAAATAAGTAAAGTTCATATTCAAGACATCAAACTCAATTATAGTCAATGTAGGAGGCGATACAATGAACTATGTTGTTTTAGATGTTAGTACTGTTAGACATACGCATCCATTTGTTGATGGGATTGTGACGCTATTAGGTCAAGATGTATGTAAAGAAATCGAGAGTATTCAAGAAGCGCTGAGTGCACAGGTCATATTTGTTGGGGTTCGAACAATTAAAGGAAAACTTGATCAAGCGACGCTCAAACTTTTATCTTATTTTAAAAATAAACATGTTTTCTTATTTGGCATGACCCCTAAAGCGATTGACTGCTCAAACCAAGAAACGCTAAGATCAATGGTTAATGGACATGTGATTGGAACTTTCTTATATGAAGATAGTATGGATCAACAAGAAGCCATTAAAGATCTTCAAATGTCTATTTGTGATAGTCTTCAAAAGTATCATTTACTCTAGTACCGTTTGGTACTTTTTTTATGCAATTTTATGTGTAGCATAACAGTTATATGCGATTAAAAATAGCTTTTTTAAGAATTAACGCCTCATTTTATATAATTTTAACTGAAAAATATTTATTCAGGCATATGAATAATAAAAAAAACTATTAAAGGCATGATAAAAAAACAATAACAAACCAATATCATAGTTAAATACTTATAGTACTGTAAAAAATACATAAATTAATCTATAAAAGCAATGATTAAACGAAATAACTACTAATTTATAGTATGAAAATGATTAATTAACATGACATTTGAAGAAAAAAATGTTATAATGAAACATGTTTAACACAGGAGGGAAAATACAAGTATGAAAAGAATTAGCGTATTATTTTTAGCATTAACACTCATTTTAGCGGCTTGTTCAACTGGCCCTAAAGTAGAGAAGTTTGATTTGGATGAAAATGGTGCAAAAGCATCATATACAGTGCCAAGTGGGTTGAAAGCCTACTATGACTATCATCAGGAATATTATGGTGGTATTTATACAACATTAAGTAAAAGCGATGTGGCGTTGTTTGAAGAGGGTTCAACAGTAAAACTAAATAAAAATTTCCAGTATTATCGAGTTGATTTTTATTCATTAGCCAATATGACTTATGAAGAACTTAAAAATGATCCTAATTATGAAGGCGCTGTTGAAAAAGCTTATGGTGAAAACAAAGCGCTTCTATTGGAGTTTCCAGAGACAGATGAAACAGTTGGACGCTTTGTTATTGAAGTTGTGAGTGAAGCGATTAATACAAGTGTAACTATTATGTGCGAATATTCGCAAGATGGTGTTGCTAAAGAAGACGTTTTAAAGTCTTGTGAAGGTATTGCCGAGTCGTTAAAACTCACTAAGTAGTTGATTGAAAGAGGGTGCTCTTAAAGAGCGCTTTTTTATTTGTGTTATAAGCGTATTGACTTGGAAAAAAACGTGATATCGAGTATAATGTGAATGATAAGAACTTATTTAGTTCATTGAATTAGGAGGATGAGAATGAAGCGTTTTGGATTGATTTTGTTAAGTTTTATGTTGGTGTTAACAGGTTGTTCACTTAACCAAACTGAGAAAGTGACATTGGATAAAGGTTATGTGACTTACAAAAAACCAGCCGGTTTAAAAGTGTATCACAATTTCCCTGAACCATCATGGGGAGGTATCTATTCAAATTTAAATCGAGAAAATTTAGAGTTGTATTATAACGGGGAGGAAGCAACTTATTTAGGGGACACAATCTATTATTATGAAGTGTTTATTAATCGTCTTGGAGACTATAACTATGAAACAATTAAGGCTGAACTAATGGCGGAAGCGGCATTTGAAGAAAAAGAATATGCAGGTATTAAATCACTGTTCTTAAGAGAGTCGTTTGATGAGTACAAAACAGGTCTATTTACTATCTTTATGGTAGATGATGTCAACCAACTCTATATTCACGTTTCATGTGACTTCTTTCTTGAACATGGGAAAGAAGAAAAAGTATTAAAAGAATGTGAGTCAATAGCAAATTCAGTTAAAATTAAAGAATAGTTTCATGAAAGGGAAAGAAAAATGAAAATCATCTATTCGGATATTGATGGTACACTTTATGATACAGTCACTGGTGTTCATCCAGAAGATGTTAAAGCAATAGAATCATTTATCAGTCAAGGTAATAAGTTTGTTTTAATAAGTGGTAGAAATCCAGATCAAGTGCAAGAGTTTATTCGTGAAACTGGTTTGCACGTTGATTTTGTTTTTGGTAATGGGGCTGGGTATTGTTTGCAAGGATCAGACCCAATCTATAAGCATGTGATTGATAAGCAAAAATTAAAAGCAATTGATGAAGTTGTCAAAAAAGAGAACGTGTTTTACCATTACCACACTAACATAGGGGTTATTTTGGAACCGATTGAGCGTTATGAAAAGCACTTTGAAGCGTTGTATCAGTTATTTACGCCACTTGGGCAAAGAGGAAAAGATCTCGTTGACTTTAAATACAATTATTTTAAATCATCACTACAAGTTGATGATCCATACCAGTATATGATAGACAATCATCTCATCATCACGAAATTAGAGCTTACTGATGCAAATCAAGAAGGTGTACAAGTGGTTCAAAGTGCGATGGAAGCACTCGATATGTATGTGTATTCATCATTTATGAGTAACCTTGAGATTGTTCCAAAAGATTGTCAAAAAGCGACAATGATCAAAGAATTAAATGAGATGTTTCATCCAACCATTACATATGGCTTTGGGGATGCGAAAAATGATTTATCTTTGTTTGAGGTAGTTGATGTCGCTGTTGCAGTTGAAAATGCTGTACCTGAATTAAAGGAAAAAAGTAATGTTGTGACAAAGTCTTGTCAAGATGGTGGCGTTGGTATTTATATACGAGAAATGATATTGACTGATTAGTCATTAAAGTGGTTGACAAGCGGTTCCATTTTTTGTAGAATAGTAGCATAAATGATAGCGTGTGTGTAACTGTTCGGCAGGCATAAACATTAAGGGTACATTTGTATTCCTTTTGTTTATGCCTTTTTGAATGCTATCGAGGGAGGAAAGAAAATGAAACAAGGATTTTTTGGGGTATTGCAACGTGTCGGTAGAAGTTTCATGTTACCGATTGCCATTTTACCAGTGGCAGGATTATTTTTAGGTATAGGGGGATCATTCACAAATGAGACAATGATTGCAGCTTATGGATTGCAATCGATCTTAGGCCCTGGAACAGTGTTGTTTAGTATTTTGACTGTCATGAGTAAAGCAGGGGATGTTATCTTTGCTAACTTGCCAATCATTTTTGCAATGGGTGTTGCAATTGGTATGGCACGTCGTGAAAAAGAAGTTGCGGCTTTGGCCGGAGCCATTGCATTCTTTGTTATGCATACGTCTATTTCAGCGATGTTAACATTGACAGATGCTGCAAGCAAACTACCAGCTGGATCAATCACATCAACAGTCGGTATTGAAACATTACAAATGGGTGTGTTTGGTGGTATTTTGGTAGGCCTTGGGGTTGCGGCTTTGCACAACAAGTTTTATAAAATTGAATTACCACAAGTATTAAGCTTTTTTGGTGGGACACGCTTTGTTCCAATCATTTCAGCAATTACCTATTTATTTGTAGGGATTTTGATGTTCTTTGTATGGCCATTTATTCAAGAAGGTATTTTCCTGCTTGGAGATTTAGTGCGTGGCTCAGGTTACTTTGGAACATTTATTTATGGTGTGATTGAGCGTTCATTGATTCCATTTGGGCTTCACCATGTTTTCTATTTACCATTCTGGCAAACTGCCGTTGGTGGAACACTTGAAGTTTGTGGGAAAACAGTTGAAGGTGCACAAAATATTTTCTTTGCACAACTTGCATGTCCAGCGACAACTCAATTTTCATCAGAAGCAACACGCTTTATGGCAGGTAAATTCCCATTCATGATTTTTGGGTTACCAGGTGCAGCACTAGCTATGTATCACACTGCAAAACCAGAGAAAAAACAAGTAGTAGGTGGGTTATTGTTATCAGCAGCATTAACTGCCATGCTTACAGGAATTACAGAACCAATTGAGTTTACTTTCTTATTTGTAGCACCTTTATTGTATGGAATCCATGCATTGTTTGCAGGTTTATCATTCATGTTGATGCATTTATTCAATGTTGGTGTTGGGATGACTTTCTCAGGTGGGTTCATTGACTTGTTCTTATTTGGTATTCTTCAAGGTATGGCTAAAACAAATTGGCAATGGGTTGTCATTGTAGGTATTTTCTACTTTGTTATCTATTACTTTGTTTTCCGTTTCTTAATTAATGCTATGAACTTAAAAACACCTGGGCGTGAAAATGAAGATGAAGAAACCAAACTATACACAAGAAAAGATGTAGAAGAAAGAAAAGCAACTGAAAACTCAAAAGAAGAGCAATCAGCGTTAATTGTTGAAGGTCTTGGTGGTAAAGACAATATTAAAGATGTTGATTGTTGTGCGACACGTCTTAGAATCACTGTTAATAATGAAGAAATAGTCAACGAGTCATTATTGAAAAAATCAGGAGCAGCTGGCGTTATTCGACAAGGAACAGGGATTCAAGTTATTTATGGACCAAAAGTAACGGTGATTAAATCAGCTTTGGAAGATTATTTGGGAAATGAATCTTCTCGTTAGACGTGCATTTGCATATATCTTTGACTTTTGTCTTCTACTGCTATTAACCACCATCTTTGTTTTCAGTGCAAATGTTTTTTCGATGTCTGCTGAAACTGCCAATCAAAGCAATTACATGATTGCTTCTATGTTTGCAACAAATATTATTCTAACATCATATATTCCAACAAAAACAAATGGTTCAACAATTGGTAAAATGATTTTTAAAGTTAAGGTAACTAATTTAAATGGCAAACCAATCAATTATTGGCAAAGTTTTTTACGAGAAGGGATTTTAAAATTTGCTTTTGTCGCATTTTTTATTCCAATGACTGTTATTTATTGTATAATGGTAAGTGTGCCACAAAGAAGACTAGTACTTGTGTTTGCTCATGATGTGCTATTAAAAACAGAAGTTACAATAAGGAGGTAAGAAAATGGGTTTATTTGGAAAGAAGAAAAGCTTTGAACTTAGAAACATGGTAGAAGGAGAAGTAAAACCAATTACTGAAGCATGTGATCCTGTGTTTTCAGAAAAAATGATGGGCGATGGTATTTTGATTTCGCCTAAAAGTGGGGATGTGTATGCACCATGTGATGCAACAATCTCACTTGTGTTCCCAACCAAACATGCCATTGGATTAAAACTTGAAAATGGCGCAAGTATCTTGTTGCACTTTGGCGTTGATACGGTTCAACTAGGAGGCAATGGATTTGAAGTCATGGTCACTGAAGGTCAAAAAGTAAAAACTGGTGATGTTTTGTGGCATGCTGATCTTGCCTATTTAGCTGAACATGCAAAAAGCACGGACTTAATGGTTATTTTTTCTGAACCATCAGATAACGTTAAGTTTGAAGCGAATTATGGGCATTTAGCAAAAGATGCACCATTGCTTAAAATACTTTAGTAATGAGTACCAATTATTTGATTGAACGAATACTTGGAAATAATGGATTGGTTGTAACAAATAAGCAAAAAGAGGAATTTATCTTATTTGATCGTGGTATTGGGTTTCAAAAAAAAATAGGTGATCAAATTAAATCAAAGGAAACAACAAAGGTATATCGTCTTCAAACAGTAAAAAATAAGAACATTCAAAATTTAATGGATGCGATTGATCCATTTTATTTTGAACTTGCAAGCGATATTATTGACCTTGCTAAAAAACAATTTTCTTATGTTGATGAAGGTATAATCCTTGCCTTGGCAGATCATTTGGCTTTTTCAATTGAACGATTAAAAGGTGGTATGGTGATTCAAAATCCTTTAGCAACAGACATAAAGCTTTTGTTTGAAGAAGCATATCAGGTTGCATTAAAGGCCAAAGATCTTATTTCACAACAATTAGGTATTGTTTTACCTGATGATGAAGTTTCTTTTATTGCACTACATATTAATTCTGCTGTCACAACACATCACATAGTGGACTCATTAATGGTTGCTACCATTGTTAGAGAAAGCATTTTATCAATTGAGTCAGACTTTGATATAAAAATAAGTGAAGACTCGATTTCTTTTGCAAGATTAATGAATCATATGAAATACTTATTGATAAGAATGAGGAAACAAGAAAAAATAGCTGTTGATGTAGGGGCTTTTGTTAAAGAACAGTTCCCCTATTCCTATCAAACAGCGACAACTATTTGTAAACAACTATCAAAGACATTTAATCAGCCATTAAATGATAATGAAATTAGTTATTTGGCCATTCATATTGAGCGCATAAAGACTGATGAATTAGAAAAGAAGTGGCATCATCTCAATGAACAAGACAAGCGTAAATAAACGCTTGTTTTTTTATTTCAATTAATCGTGTATTTTTATAAAACATTTATGAAGATTATATGTTTATTTGATTTAGATTTAATGAACATTCTTTATGTGAATGAAATATGTTGTTGAAATATATAATTTATGTTAATATTACGTTGATATAGGAGTAAATGTGTTTTATGTATTTTAAGGAGGATAAATTAATGAAACAAACTTTAAAATGGTTTCTTGTTTTTATCATGCTATTAGGCACAGTGTGGCAAAGTAATACATCATTGAATGCCATTGATTCAACGCGACAAGACTTAGGTATTCTTGATACTTTAACAATTACTGATCAATTTGGAACTACAATCAACCAAACTGGATCACAAATGGTGATTGGGAGAAATTATACATTGCGATACGATTGGTCACTTGACGAGCCGACAAGTGATTATCGAAATCAAGTCGCTGTATTTTCTTTACCATCGATGTTTCAGGGGACATCAGTAACACCAACTGCGATTGCCCTAAATTATGATGATAATGGTACAAGTGTTCAAATAGGGACAGTGTCAATTAATCCAACCCAAGGCATTGTCACCATCCAGTTTAATAATAGCTCTATTTTAGGTGATCGATCTAATGTGAGGGGATGGGTAACACTAGACGCAATTTGTGGTCAAACAACTGGGGAAAAGACAATAACCATTGGATGGAATGGTGCTAATGAAGATACAATAAAAGTGAATGTTGTTGAAGAGGGCGTTGGTGAAAATAAAATTGCAACACTGAATAAATACATAAAAAGTGGTATGATTGGTTCTCAACCACAAGTCCTTCAAGACCAAAATGGACGTTTTTATGTTGTGTTTAACGTTGAAGTCATGCTAACAAAAGCATACCAAACACTAGAAATAAGTGATGTTGTTTATTCAGGAATGGAACTCGATACAACTTCTGTTAAAGTTTATTCTAGACCTAAAGATAGCTCAGTTTATTACACAAATACAACTTATAAAAATAGTTTTGATAATTGGGTAGCCACACATCCAGCAGGAAGTGATTCTGCTGGGTATGACATGACTGCAGAGTTAAATCAAGCAAATGCAGTGACATCCACATTATCTGGATTCAATATAAATTTAAGTAACATAACTTATGAACAAGAACTAGCATCAAGACAATTAGGTACAACACCGCAACAAATGAGATACTTACTCGAGTACAAGACATTCTTAACCAATATTGATCCAAATGCTTCTTTGGCTGAAGCACAAACTGCATTTGAATCACAAAAAGCAAAAAATACGGTTCAACTAACATCAGATGAAACACTTATCACCAAAACAGACTGGAATAAAGGGGCTATAGGTGGTGGTGCTATTGGTGAAATGAGAAGTGTTACACTATCAAAGTCTGATGCTGAAAATGGACAAAAGTTAAATGGTGCAGTATTTAACCTTTACAAACAAAATGCATTTGATTCGACAAAATGGGAATTGTATAAAGACCAAATCATCGTATCAAATGGCTCTATTTTGGTCACTGATTTGACTTTTGGTACATACCGATTTGAAGAAATTGTTGCGCCAGTAGGGTACGTTTTACCTGATTTACCATTTGCACCATTCACAGTTGATTTGAATACACCAACTACAGATTACACAATTGATCTCACAAATCAAAAACTGATTGAACTAGGATCATTAAGATTTGAAAAGGTTGATAGTGTCGATCCAACAATTAAACTAGGAGCAACTTTTGAACTAAGACATCAAGATGATAGTGTTTATGCAACCATAACAACAGATGGATCAGGCATAGGGACTTTAACAGGTATACCAGTAGGTGATTACTATTTAATTGAAACAGTTGCACCAACCGGTTATGATTTAAGTACCACCAAGTATCCGATCACAATCACAAAAAATACACAATCACAAGTGTATACAGGAACGCAAGCTATTACCAATGCGAAACAACTAGGATCATTAAGATTTGAAAAGGTTGATAGTGTCGATCCAACAATTAAACT
>CAZWEF010000017.1:0-1221 GCA_964632125.1 uncultured Erysipelotrichales bacterium | reverse complement strand
TGCACCAACCGGTTATGATTTAAGTACCACCAAGTATCCGATCACAATCACAAAAGATGCACAATCACAAGTGTATACAGGAACGCAAGCTATTACCAATAAAAAATCAAGCAAAGGTGAGCTTCCCGAAACGGGACTAGATCATACAAGTTTGTCTTTTGGCTTATTGTCATTTATTCTTGGAAGTGGTTTAGTCGTGATAAAATGGCGTAAAAAAGAAAGTCTCGTTTAGATAATCGATATGTTTTGATTTGGACTGATTACAGGTTAATCAGTCTTTTTTGGTTAAAAAAACCACCCATTATTAATGGTGTGGTCTGTGTTTATTACTTTGTTCTTGACTTGAATTCACTGTATATAGAGTTAAATAGTGTTTCATTACTCAAAACATCAATTGCAGTATAAGCCATACAAGTAGATGCTTGAACCAATGCTTTAGTTCCTTCAGGTGAAATTGTTTGTAGTGCTAGTTCGCGTGAATGACCTCTTACATTACCCCCAATCCCAATGTATGGATGAATTGTAGGCACAACATAGCTTACATTACCCATATCTGTTGATCCTTGTCCTTCATTGATGTTGAAGTATTCAATACCCATTGCATCCATGTTTTGTTTGTAAACTTCAAGTAATGTTTCATTGGTGATTAAATCATCATACTGAGTTTCATAGACAGAAGTCGTAAAAGTACAACCGGTTGCTAAGCATGCAGCCTCAACTGCTTTTGTCGCTTTTGAAGCGAGGTCTTCAACAAATGCACGACTCTCTCCTCTAAAATAATATTCCATTGAAGCATATTCAGGAATGATATTAGCAGCTTGGCCACCTTCTCTTATAATGCCGTGAATACGAGCGTGACTAGGCAGGTATTGACGGAGCATATTAATGTTAATATAAGCAAGTACTGCAGCATCTAGCGCATTGATTCCTTTTTCGGGTTGTGAAGACGCATGAGATGTTTTTCCATGGAATTCAAACTTTAAAGGTTTTAGTGCCAATGTTTTATCATTGAGTTTTGTAAAAGCAGAAGGGTGAACCATCATAGCAAAGTCAATATCATCAAAACAACCAGCATCAACCATTGACACTTTACCACCAAAGTTTTCTTCAGCTGGTGTGCCTAAGACGACAACTTTACCACCGATTTCGTCAATCACAGACTTAATACCAAGTCCTGCACCAACGCCCATTGCGGCAATTAAGTTATGGCCACAGCCATGA
>CAZWEF010000016.1:0-27805 GCA_964632125.1 uncultured Erysipelotrichales bacterium | reverse complement strand
CTAAAATACCTAACAACAGTCTTATTTTCTTTAAAAAACTTTAAAGGATATCATTTAAACATTGATGGCATTGAAAAAAACGTGACACTCATTGCCTTTGCAAATGGTAAGTATTATGGAGGTGGTGTCAACATTGCACCAAAAGCAACAGTGACCGATGGCTTATTTGATGTTTGTGTAGCAAACAAAGTATCAAAATATGAGATCACACAATTACTACCTAAAATGAAAAATGCTGGTCATGTCGGACACAAAGATATTACTTTTTATCAATCTTCTCAAGTTCTAGTTACATCTAGTGAAGAAATGATCATTCAATTAGATGGTGAATTGTTGTATGATAAGTCTGCATTATTTAAACTTCATGAAAAAAAACTTAAATGGATTGGTGTTATTGATTAAGGTGAACATGTTTATGTTCATCTTTTGCTTTATTATTTGCATCTATAACGCGCTGTTCATAGCGATATGTACCATAGTCATAAAAGGATACGACATAACCTTCTTTTGCAATGACTTCTTGAATCAGGACATCATCAATAAAAATCCAGGCTAGGGTACGATTATACTTATCTTTTAAAGGACCATCTAACTCATAACGAATCACTTTAGCACGTGACAACAAATCACAAGTAAAGGCAGATGCTTCTTTACCATATGGCTCTATTTTATTTGTGCTTTCAGGTGTATTGATATAAAGGAAACGAACACTGCCAATCTCATTGAAGACTGCCGTATCGCCATCAACACAGTGATCTAATGTGATGATATTTGGTTCATTGGACGCGACCACAACGATGATTGTTTTAACCATTTGTTTGTATGTATAAATAACAGTATATGTACCAACTTTGTTTTGGTTAACATTGTTTTCAACAACAAGATCTTCATAAGGTACATACTGATTGATGTAATCATAAGGGTTGAATGCTTGATTGAGTTGAATGTTGATGATGGATTGATCTGATACAAGCAACCAATCTTCAATGATGTGTTGTTGACAACTACTAAGTAAAATCAGTAAAATGCATAAGATTTTTTTCATGGTAACTCCTATATTAGAAAATATTATTTTAGTATTGACTTATTGTCGTGAAGAGAATATAGTGAACTTATAGAATGATATAGGTTAAAGAAAAATAGATAAAGGAGATGATTGTTATGTTTTTAGGTACTGCAATGCCTCTAGGTGTCTATGTAACACTGATTAATGAAACAAATCAAGATCTTGAAGCATTGACGTATCAATTTTATAACTATACTTTTCACAAAGTTGGAAAGATTAAAAAGAATGATCGAAGACAAGTCTTTTTAATGACAAATGAAATGGATAAAGATTGTGATTTGATTATTGAAAATGATGGAAAGCAATATGTTCTTGAAGGTATAGTTAAGAAACGCACACACGATAAACCACGCATTTTCTACTTCTATCGCATTGGTATTCAAGATGGACAACTCGTATTTACAGAAGATAAAGAAAGACTAGAAGCCTATTTAAAAAGATCATGATAAGGAGATGATGAACATGTTTTTAGGTAGTGGCATGGGACCTGGCGTTTATCTTACACTGATTAATGAAACAGGTCAAGATTTAAATCATTTAGGTTATCAATTTGGTGAGTATAGTTTACATAAAATCGGAAGAATTAAAAAAGATGATAAAAAGCAAATTTTATTGATGAACAATTTTACGTATGAAGATACGGACTTGGTTATTGAAGATGAAGGTCAAAAATATGTGCTTAAAGGACTTGTTAAAAAGTTTAGTCGCAAAGAACCATATGTTGTTTACTTTTATCGCGTTCGTAAAGAAAATGGACAACTTGTTTTAATTGAAGACAAAGAAAAACAAAATGCTTTTTGGAAAAAGTCCTAAGGGACTTTTTTATCATACCAACATATAGAATTTTATCTTATTTCATGGTAAAATGAAAGGGAAATTTAAAGGAGGGACAGTATGAGTCAAAAGAAACTAGATGCCATTACGGCTCGAGATGAAGACTTTGCTAAATGGTACACAGATGTTTGTCGTAAAGCAGAGTTAATGGATTATTCAAGCGTCAAAGGATGTATCATTTATCGTCCCTACGGGTACGCTATTTGGGAGTTGATTCAAAAAGATTTAGATGCAAGAATTAAAGAAACAGGACATGAGAATGTTTATTTACCAATGTTCATCCCATCGTCATTGTTTCAAAAGGAAAAAGATCATGTTGAAGGGTTTGCACCAGAATGTGCGATTGTTACTCAAGGTGGTTCTGAGACTTTAGAAGATCCATTGATTATCAGACCAACATCAGAAGTACTTTTTTGTGAACATTTTTCAAAAATAGTTAATTCCTATCGTGATTTGCCAATTAAATACAATCAATGGTGTTCCGTTGTTCGTTGGGAAAAAACCACAAGACCATTTTTGAGAGGTAGTGAGTTTTTGTGGCAAGAGGGACATACCATTCATGAAACAAAAGAAGAAGCAAGAGAAGAGACATTAGGCATGTTAGATACATATGCTGCGCTTGCAAAAGAGTTACTTGCGATTCCAATGTATACAGGTAAAAAAACAGATAAGGAGAAGTTTTCTGGTGCTGAAGAAACATACACCATTGAAGCCATGATGCATGATGGAAAAGCCCTTCAATCAGGTACAACGCATTATTTTGGACAAGGGTTTGCAAAAGCATTTAATATTCAGTACTTATCTAAAGAAAATAAACAAGCATATGTGCATCAAACATCTTGGGGATTATCAACGCGTTTAATTGGTGCGATTATTATGGTTCATGGTGATGACAACGGACTTGTTTTACCACCATATGTTGCACCAACACAAATTATGATTATTCCGGTTCAACAACAAAAACCAGGTGTTTTAGATAAAGCATTTGAATTAAAAGAACAATTAAAAAAACTTGGTTATCGAGTATCAGTTGATGCTAGTGATAAATCACCAGGATGGAAGTTTTCAGATGCTGAGATGAAAGGTATTCCTATTCGCATTGAACTTGGTCCTAAAGATATTGAAAAAGGGCACTGCGTGGTGGTAAATCGTATTGATGGGGTTAAACAATTTGTTTTGCTTGAAGCGCTAGAAAGTGATTTAAAAGTGCGTTTGGAAACAATCCATCAATATATGTATGACCAAGCACTTAAAAATAGAGATGAACATACATATGATGTGACATCATTTGATGAATTAAAAACAACCATTCAAACTAAACCTGGTTATGTAAAGGCCATGTGGTGTGGAGATGTTGCTTGTGAAGAGAAAATCAAAGAAGAAACAACAGCGACATCTCGTTGTTTACCATTTGATCAAACACCAATTGCTGATACTTGTGTTTGTTGTCAAAAAAAAGCAAAGCATGTTGTTTACTTTGCTAAGGCTTATTAATTAATAGATGGTAGTTGCATGACATATGTTAAAAAGTCATTGCGACTGCCTTTTTTAGTTGGTTCAATCTTTTTTTCATGATCAAGATAATCATCTAGTACTAAGTATGTTTTCATACCTAGTGTACCAGCTACCATGTCCTCTAATGCATGATTACCAACCATTAGACATTCATTAGGGTTTTTACCTATGTGCTCTAAAACCTCTTCAAACAGCGCTGTATGAGGCTTACAAGCTGTGTTTGTTTCAAATGCAGTGACATAAGTAAAGTCATCTCTTTTGAACCCTGCCCAGTTTATGCGTGCATCAATGGCTTTTTGTGGGAATAAAGGATTGGTTACAATGGCAACATTGTATCCTTTTTCTTTCAAATGATTAACTGCATCAATCATATCTTGACTTTGACTTGTTGCAACTTTTGTTTCAATAAAAAAGTGATCATAATAATCATCAAATAGGGGCTTAAGTTGATTCACTTTCTCTTCTCCTAGGATGGCACTAAAATAATCATAAAAAGAGTCTTCAATGGTTCGACTTGAAGTATCCATAATGGTTTGATAAATCGCTTTAGATAAGGCATTTAAAAATAACTCTGAATCACAATAATCATTTAAATATTGAGCAATACTCTTAAAATACAAACGCTCAAATAACCCATGATCTAGAGGCAATAAAGTACCATCTAAATCAAATAAAACTGTATTCATAAAATCCCTCCCAACATCATTATACGATAAAGAAACACTTAAATAAAGGACTTCACGAATTTCATACGTATAGTAAGTGAGGTGATTTTGTGAACTACAAACAACAACAAGCTTATATCAGAGCCGTTTTCAAACAATATTTGCGTGCAAAGATACATTTAAAGACACTAAAAGCTGATGCTCAGTTGGTCATCAAAGAAGATGTACCACAATATCGCTTTTTACTTGACAAACAACAGTTAAATAGTGGTATGATAGAGTATATCGATGCTATCCTTAGTTGTTTTAGTGATGAAAAAAAACAATTCATTGAACACGAATTCATGCATAAAAAGGCAAGCAATTGGTGGCAAGACTATTATAGTCGTTCTACCTACTATCGATTAAAAGGCATTATTACAGATGAATTAATGTTTTATTTAAATAAAAAATGAGGGATGAATATGCAAATAGAAGTGATACTTGATTCATTAAGGGCACAAGGCTATCGCATTACCAAAGCAAGAGAAGATATTATTCGTGTGCTTTGTTTAGGTGGTCATTTTAATATTGAACAAATAGGTGTGGCTCTAAAACAAATTAAAGATGATGTGAATGTCGCTACCATTTACAACAATATTCGTTTTTTGGTAGATGAACACATTGTAACAGAGTTTGCATTCAATGGAAGGAACTCAGTTTATGAGTTAAATATAGGTTTACATGCACACCTTATTTGTAAGTCATGTGGTCATATTGAAAATGTTGACTTACCAGGTTTAAATCATCTTCAAGAAGTAGTTGAAGATAATACTGGATTTAAAGTAGAAGAAAATAAACTTGAGTTTTATGGGTGTTGTAAAAGTTGCTTAGTAAAAAAAGGATAATTTCTTTAAATATAATTGAAATGATGTTTTTGTTATGGTATAATGAATCTCGTGCACAAAGGGGCGTAGTTTAGTGGTAGAACAGCGGTCTCCAAAACCGTTAGTGCGGGTTCGATTCCTGCCGCCCCTGCCATAAATAGAACAATGACCGAGTCTTCGGTTTTTTTTATACAGTGTTTCAATTTGATTATTGTGCTATAATTATGACAAGGAGGTTTTTTATGAGAGATATCTTGAAAACATACAAACATTGGTTTTTATTGTTAACCTATGGCATTGTTTTATTTCTATTTTTAAGTCATATTCAAGTGACCATTAATGCATTATTTTATCTAATTTCACTATTTATGCCTTTTATCATAGGTCTTTGCATTGCCTTTGTACTCAATGTGGTATTGCAACAAATGGAACATTTATTAGCCAATAAATTAAACAATAAACCAAAATTAAAAAGAGCCATCGCATTACTATTAACACTTTTAATTGTGTTTGGTTCACTTGTAGGCATCATGTTTTTTGTACTTCCTGAGTTAGGAAGAACCATTGCACTATTTGTTAAGCAAACACCAACCTATCTTTCAATCGCCAATGAATTTGCCCTTTCTTTATTGAAACAATGGAATATAGACCCGAACATGATCCCAAACATTTCGATTAATTGGAGCAAAGTATGGGAGATGCTTGTTTCGTTTTTACAAAGTGGTGGACTCACAGTATTTAAAGTGACAACGGGGATTTTTGATGGCATCTTAAATATGTTTTTAGGGATAGTTTTTGCTGCCTACATTCTCATACAAAAAGAAACATTTCAAAGTCAAACCAGTCGTTTTATGAAAGCTTATTTACCTCAACAACTTGATCAAAAAATAAGAGCACTACTCACACTATCATCTAATACATTTTCTAACTTCATTACAGGACAATTTTTTGAAGCCATTCTACTTGGGACTTTATGTTTTATCGGGATGATGATCATTCAAATTCCGTATGCATTAACCATATCTGTCCTGATTGGTTTTACAGCTCTCATTCCAATCGTTGGGGCATTAATTGGGACAAGCATTGGTATGCTTTTAATTGTAACCATTGATCCCTTGTATGCATTGATTTTTCTCATCTATATTCTTATCTTACAATGGGTTGATAACAATTTTATTTACCCAAGAGTTGTTGGGAAATCAGTTAGCTTACCAGGTGTGTGGGTGCTTCTTGCAATCACTGTAGGTGGTAGTGCATTTGGTGTCTTTGGGATGATTGTGGCAGTACCAACGTGTTCAATTATTTATACATTGGTTAGACAAAATGTACAAAAAAGATTAGAAATAAAAGGGGAAACAAATGAAAAAAATACTTATAGCTAGTGGATTAATGGTCGTTATTGTTGTTGCCAGTTATTTTGTGTATCAACGATACATCTTTAAACATGTCATCGATATCGAAACACTTGTTAGTTTTAGTGTTACAGGTGAAGAAGGCACACCAACCATTGATAAACACATTAAGGAAGATCTTAACAAAGAAGTTGAGTCATTCATGAACTACATCACATTTGATACAAAGACAATGAGACAAGCAAAACACAACACTACAATTGATGTTGCTTACACATATGATCCTAAATTACTCGATCAATATCGCATTAAACTTGTTGAAACAAATGATGGTATACTAAGCATTCCAGTTGGTCCACTGAACTATTATGTGCGCACTAAAGATGATTTAACACCAGAAGTGACTAAGCAAATCAATGCGTTACTTCAGCCAAAAATTGATCAAGAACTACAAGTTATGAGAGATGCAATCGCTTGTGCATCTTGTGGATTAACCATTGTCAATGAAGAAGCACCAGTTTTAATTGCTACTTACGAGAAGATTGTTGACGATATCTATGTCGATAGTAAACTTTATCTATATCGTTACCATGTAAGTGGTCGTGGGCAGGTTGTTTATTTTGATCAGTATTTAGCAACATTCTATGGTAATGTTCATGTTTTAGCAGATGGGCAAGTTGAGATCAAAGATGATACCTATATGGCGATTACACTTGATTTCAGTTTACCAACGCACTATGTGTCTCAAGAGGATGCCATGGCTAAATTTTATGAAATATTTGAAAAGTAAAAACAACTTTTAATTTATAAGTATATCAAAAAAAGACCATTAAGATTGGCCTTTTTTTAGTTTTACAATAATAGAATCAATTGATGTTTGTTTCATCAATGCATGAAGTAAATAAGCGACACCATGATCTTGACAACTAGGTAGTATTGGATACAAGGCTTTTAATGATTCATTTGCATTGGCAACAACAAAAGCATAATCAACTAGTTCAAGCATTGAACGATCATTCTCACTATCTCCAATGGCAATTGTTAATGTTGCAGGTTGTTTTGATAAGATGTATGAAACTGCAACCGATTTAAGCATCATCGGATGATGAAATTCAAATAAATCGTGGCTTGTGCGCATTAAATTAATGTTTGAATTGTCTTTAAATGCTTCAACTAGTTGTGTTTCTGTATCAGTATGTTCATCTAAAAACAACAATATTTTAATCACATCTTCATATCGATGATTGGTTTCAAAACGCGGTTCAGGATCTTTTAGTTTAGCCATTTTATCTAGTTCATCTAGATTGGGATTTGAATGAGCATAACCAATATAATCTTGGTAATAGATGTAGTAGGGAATACCATGTTTTTTTAGATAAGCAACAATGTCTTTTGAAACAAGTCCAAGTGTATGTATACATGTCTCTTCATTATTTTCTAAAATCATTCCACCATTAGCACCACCATGAATATCATGCTCAATGTTTAAAACTTTCACCAAATCAATTAAAGATGAAGTTAGTTTACCTGTAACTAAATGAATATGGCCACCTAATGAAACATATTTGCGAATTGCTTCAATGTTTTCATTTGAGATGGATTGTTTAGGTACAATTAATGTACTATCAACATCTAAAAAAACTGTAGGTAACATAAAAAAATCCTCCTTATATAATAAAAAGAAACTGTCATAGACAGTTAAAAAGAATGAACTTCTTAAAAGTTAAATGGTGACTCGTACGGGATTCGAACCCGTGAATGACGCCGTGAAAGGGCGCTGTGTTAAGCCACTTCACCAACGAGCCGTTTGTGAGTACTCAATGATAATAACAAATATTTGAATAGATTGCAACCATTTTTTTAAAAAAAATAAAAAAGAAGCATTGCTTCTATAAACCAAGCAGTTGCTTCTTCTTTAAATCAAATTCTTCTTGTGTAATAATACCTTGATCCAATAAACCCTTTAACTTTGTGATCTCTTCATAAGGATCTAGGCTTGGTTGCGATGTTGGAGTTGGTTCAGATGCCGGTGTTGGCGATGGTGTTGGTTGTGCTTGAAGTGAAGCAAAGTTACCATCACGAACTAACTTAGAACCAAGTAATCCTGCAAGTGCCATATCATGGAAACGATCTAGTTGCTTGATTTCATTTGGATTTGTTGTTTCTTTAAACATTGAAAACTCAGTGTTTTGACCATCCATGGTTAGATTGACAATAAAGTGATATGCCGATGATTGAATGGTTGTGGTTTTTGTACCAAGTGCACTAATGGCGCCAATTCGAGCACCGCGGCGTCCACCAACCATACTACCAACCATTGCACGTTTAGCCATGCTTTTGTTTTGTTGTTTTTCAATTAACTGAGGTTGATGTAAGGCATTGATGTATTGAATTGAGGTTAATGGGATAAAGATTGTTGTACCATTATTTCGTCTAAGTCCACTTGATGCAGGATACGTAAGGTAAATACCTGATGTGGCAATCTTAACCTGAATACTTTGATTTAAACCCATTTGATCAAAGAGTGGTAAGCCACCTAAATATGTTAAAACGAGTTCTCCATTTGGTCTAATACTTTCTTTTGGAAAGTTTTGATCTGTTGATTGTATATACACAAAAATCCCTCCTTAAACTCATTATACCACTATCAAGTGAAACGTCAATCGTTTAGTAACGAATCATATGATTTAATAAAAGAGTTCAACAAACCTATAACGTCTTATGATTGATATGCACATAATTATTATACAAAAAGACTTGCAAGCAAGTCTTCATACTATTTATTTTCTCTGATAACCCTACACGGATTACCAAAAGCAACTGAGTTTGATGGAATATCTTTTGTGACAACACTACCAGCGCCAATGACAACATTATCACCGATGGTGACACCAGGTAAAATAATGGCACCACCACCAATCCAAACATGATCACCAATGTGAACAGGTGCGGTTTGTGTTTTGCAAAATGTGAAGCTGCCATCATTGGAAGGTTGTCCAAATCGATCTTGCGCATTCGTAGGATGAAAAGCAGTGTATATTTGAACATTTGGCGCAATTAAAGCATAATCCCCAATGATAATCTTATTATCATCTAGGAACGTACAATTCATATTGACCTCACAATGGTTTCCGAAATAAATATTTTCTCCATAGTCAACATAAAAGGGCGGCGTTATCCAAAGGGATTCTCCAAAGCCACCAAGTAAATCTAAAAGTAGTTTGTTTTTTTGTTGAACATCCTCAGAGTTGGTGAGATTATAATCTCGCATTAAGTTTTTGGCTTTATGCCACTGCTTTAATAGTTCTTGATCCCCACAATCATACAATTCACCAGCAAGCATTTTTTCTCGTTCTGTCATTTTTTACACCCTTTCTTAATTATTATGAGCATCATATCAAATAATTCAAACGTTGTAAATAGTTTCTTTTTAAGTGTCATATTACATGTAGGCCAAAAGTAATAACACCACATTTAAGTCATATAGATTCAACATAAATGAGTAAGAAACATTGATGAAAAGAAACAAAAATGATATAATAACAAAAGAGGTGATTCAATGAAGAAACACATACTAATTATAACAATAGCGGTCCTTTGTTTTAGCATGCTTTTACAAAGTACGTTCATATACAATGCAGTTGAGCAAGAAACAAAGTTAGAAGAAGTTTTATCACCAGAAGACCAAGATCTGCTCGAGCAAATTGATGAAGATAAGCAATTTGTTCCAGGTGATTTTGAGCAAGAAATAACACCAGATGTTGCAACACCAGTGCCAGACGATACATGCGTTTATGAGCTTGCAACAGTAGATGAGTCAGGTGGTGTGATGCAATCAACATGTACGACGTCAAGTGAAGAGGCTAATGCTTATATTGAGACACAAGCAATGGCTTTTTCAGTCGGAGAGCGGGTTGTTATGCAAGCCAATAAAGTGGTGGAAACAGCTTATGGTATTTTCTATTTTGATAATTCAAATACGAGCACAACATTTAGTATTTACAGTGAGCCACGTTTGGCCTCTAAAGTAAAATCTTATGTGAATCCAGGTTCGCAAAATGATGCCCTTTATTTAGGGACTGTTTATAATACTGAAGGGACATGGTTTAAAATTAAGATTAGTGGTGTTGTAGGATACATGAAGAGTGAACGTGGGACGCTTGTACCAACAAGTCAACTTCAATACCAAGAATTATATGGCCTTGATGGCCCAATGGTATCTCGTTATTATACCTATCGTTCGTCACTAACCGGTGGCATCAACCTCGGATATCAAGTGTTAAGAGGATATGGTGGACGAGCAATGGAATTTACAGGCTTCACTAGTACACCGGCTAATATTAATGGACCAGATGAAGGACCATACTATTCTTATGATGGTTTGTATTACTATCGTAGTATCGAGGACATGACCATTGACACAAAAGCAGGCACATCAACACGCGCCATCAATGCGGGATCACCTTATTATGATTATTACCAGTATTTACCTGGACGATCAATATCAAACTTCACAGCAGCAGATTTTGATGCTTATTTGTTAAAAGAAAAGCCAGATGCGGGATCGATTGTAGAACGTTGTTATACCTCAAATGGTGAGGCGTCAGGATGTAGTGGTGCAGCTTATTACTATAAAGGGCCATTATCGGTTATGTATGGTCAAGCACAAGGGTTCATTGATCATCAAAAAACATATGGTGTTAATAGTATTATGATTTATGCAAAAGGTATTTTAGAGTCAGGTTGGGGGATGTCACCTTTATCATATGCTAAAAACAACATTTTTGGTGTAGGGGCCATTGACTCAAACCCATTCAATAATGCGACAAAGTTTCCAACAATTGCTGAAGGCATCAGGTCGCAGTTTCAAAATTTGATGTCGAGTGAGTTTTATCAACCTACCGACTGGCGTTATGTTGGAAGTCATGTGGGCAATAAGCAGTCAGGTGTTAATGTTCAATATGCGGCTGACCCAAACTGGGGTTATAAAATTGCGGCACGTTATCGTATCATGGATCTACGTTTAGGGTACAAAGATTTAAACACATATCAAATTGCTGTAACGACAAATGGTCAAACAAAAATGTACCAGGCTGCGACTGGAGATAGCTATCATTATATCATTGGTCAAAGTGCAGCAGCAGCTAACAACAATCGTCTATATGATGGCACAAATATTCCAATGATTGTGATTGGTGAACAAGGGAGTCGTTATGTTGTCATTCGTGATGGTGCAACGAGTGGTGACGGTACATTTAACTTTACAAATGTAGGATATGTTAATAAGAGTGATGTTCGTCTTTCAAATACTGGTAAAAATGGCTACTTTGATCCTAAAGTTTTACTCGGAAATGGTGGTCAAACTGGATTTGACATAACAACAACAACACCAACGCCTTATCAAGTGGTAACCAACTCTTTAGTACAAATGTCTTCATCAACCGCTGTTGCAGTAAAAGACAGTTATGTGATTGTACTTGGTTATGGTAAAAAAGATGGCGTGACCATGGCTAAAGTTGGCGTTAATTTAGGTGGTAATGGTATTTATGTTGAAGGGTATATGAAGGCAGCTGATTTGAAATTGGCGACCAATGCCTTTATTGCAAACACACTTGCATCAAGTATTCGTATTCGTCAAGACGCAACCACATCGTCATCACAAGTTGGCGTCATTGAGGCTATTGGGACTTCTGTTATCGTTCTTGGAAGTAAACAAGGACAAGATGTTGGTGGTGTATCTAATTGGTATGAAATAGCTTTGAATGCGTCTCAAAATACAAGAGGGTATATTCTTGCTAATCCTGCTTGGGTAGCACCATCAGGGCATCAAGTAATCAGTGTTCTACCTTCGGATTTTATCGCACCATCAGGACAACTTGGTATTGGGATGAATGCTTATAGTAGTGGGTGGTCAGATTATGTTTACAATGCACCTCTAACAATGGATGGTGGCATTCAAGCCATGCATGCACAAACGTATGGTATGCCAGGTGGAACGATACTTAAATATGCGCTGT
This sequence comes from uncultured Erysipelotrichales bacterium, assembly GCA_964632125.1. Classification (GTDB taxonomy): domain Bacteria; phylum Bacillota_I; class Bacilli_A; order Erysipelotrichales; family CAZWEF01; genus CAZWEF01. Next base: position 15,490 of record CAZWEF010000016.1, on the reverse strand, counting down.
ATCAAAGCTCATGGCAAGAAGCAAGTAATGGTGGTCAAGCCGGAAATGGCTCAGATTTAGCGACTGGTATTCGTTTTTCTCTTGAACAAGTGACTGGCTATGATGTGAGCTACCGTGTTCAATTAAAAAATGGACAATGGACCGAGTGGGTAAAAAATGGCACTCAAGCTGGTGATTTAACGCAACCCATTGTTAAAGTCGAATACAAATTGGAGAAAACGTCAGTTGATCCAGGACCAGGACCTGGTCCAACACCAGAAACCAATATTCCGATTGCATCAAACGAATGGATTTACTTACATCAAATGTCTCTAACAGATGGTAAGCTTTCATTACAAGGGCATTTTGCTCTGTCTGGTGTGACACAAACTGCGAGTACAAACATATCATATCAAATTGAGTTTGTTCATCAGTCTACAAATAAGAGCTATTTTTACTCACTAGATCGTTGGATTAGTGATACACCTTATCAAATAGGAATGTACAATGGTAGGGATGCAACAGGAACTTGGTTTAGAAAAAATGATATTGATATAACCGGACTACCTGCAGGTGATTATCAAATATATCTTGTGAGTAAAATTGATGGTTCTAGTCAAAAAGCCATTTTGAACAATATTTATTTGAAATTCAAACAAACCAAAAGCCTTGTCGGTGGTCGACAATTTAGTATGAAGACCAATTATTTAGATAAAAAGAAAGCAATTGAGCTATCTGTTTATAACAAGGTGTTATCTAATTCATTACCGCCCAATAATGTTAATAACTTGTCTACATTTACTAATGTTTCTATAAACCAATCAACGATGTCCATTAGAGGGTATGCATTTAATGTGGGCGTTGATTATAGTCAAAATGTCAATGTTGCAAGAAAGATTCATTTTGTTAATTTATCAACTCAAGAAATTATTAGTTACGAACTTGGCTTTATTAACCAAGGAGACTATGCTATTCCGCTTGCAGTAAACGATGGCATGAATCGAGATCGTGCTTGGTTTGATCAAAAGGTATACCTCGACAAGTTACCTAAAGGTCGTTATAAGATTGTCATTGAAACGGCTGCAGGTAATTTTGCGGATGATGGTGAGCTTGTTTATTACTTCTATAATGCTCTACCTTCATCAACTGATCAAGGTCGAACATATCGACTGGTAAAAAACACTGCCATCCGTCAAAGAATTGAATTAGTTGTTGAATAGAACCTTCGGGTTCTTTTTAACATGTTGTGTAAGGAGTACCTCATAATCATTGATTAAAGTAGACTAACAACTTGAATCAAATTTCCAAGCGTCATCCTTTACAAGTGCAAATCTAAGGTCTATAATATAGGTATAAAGAAGGATAGATGTTAACAAATATCCAGTATCAGTCAATACGATTTTGCGCAAGTTGTATTGATAATTCAAGATGTTTTAGTCAATAAATGCATGTAGAACATTGTTTAACAAGGTAAGAAAAAACCACGTGTCCGTACACAATCAAACAAATCTAATTCTTACATGCATGAAGTAAAGCGATATTCAAATATCATTTAAGATAATGAAAGAAGATGATACCAGTGGACAATAAAGTAGTGATGGTTTATCTGCTTAACTAGTGGTAAGATGATTAAAAGCATCAATCAGTCAACAAAAAACATCTTGAATGCTTATTCAATTTAATAGAAGTCTAAAAAAAGAGGTAATAACCTCTTTTTTATATGGATGAGAGTTGAATGAGTTTTTTGACAAAATCAGTTTTAGGATTTAAAAGTAAATCCTCAGGTGTCGTATCTTGTTCAATCATTCCATGATTGACAACAATGACACGAGTTGCTAGGCGTAGTGCTTCTTGTATATCATGCGTAATAAATACAATGGTATGGTGGTATGTTTCATGTAATTTTTTCAATTCAAACTGCAAATCATATCTTGTCATTGCATCAAGTGCACCAAAAGGTTCATCCATTAACAAGATATTAGGCTTATTTGCTAAAGCACGTAGAATACCAATGCGTTGTTTTTGTCCGCCACTTAGTTCATTTGGATAACGTGAAAGAAAGTGTTCATCTAGATTAACCATGTTAAGTAGTTGATGGATTTCATCATCGCTACAAGCTTGTTTTGATAAATTAGGGACAAAGTTAATGTTTTGTAAAACGGTCATATGAGGAAACAAGGCATTACTTTGAATAACATAGCCCATTTTCTTTCTTAATGATAAAAGGTTATGTTTGGTTAACTGTTGACCTTGAACAGTAACTGTTCCTTGATTTGGCTCAAGTAAACCATTCATGAGTCTAAGAATGGTTGTTTTTCCACTACCAGAAGCGCCTACAATACATACAAATTCACCTTTGTTTATCGTTAAATTAAGGTTTTTAAAGAGAGGTTGATGATCAAATACGACATCAATTTGTTTCAACTCAATCATGTTTGATCACCTCCTCTATGAATGTTTTCGCAACCGTCTTGATATCTTTTTTTAGAACGTCAACTTGATAATTCATTTCAGCCATCTGTTCGTTTGAAATAACGTCAGTTAATTGATCTAGTACTGGTTTTAGTTGTGGGTATTTATCTAAGGTTGATTGATTAATCACTGTTCCAGCATAATAACTAGGGAAGTATTGTTGATCATCAATTAAAACTTGATACCCTTCTTGATTGATCAGCGCATCAGTCGTAAAGGCCAACATGACATCAATTTCATTTTGGTTAAATGCTTGGTATTTTAGGTTAATGTCTAAACGAAGAATAGATTTAAATTGAAATTGATACAATTCATTAAACTGATTAAAACCATCTTCTCGCTCAAAGAAATCAAATTCAGCACCAAAACGAAGATTTTGACTATATTGACTTAAATCACTAAAGGTCTTAATGTTGTTTGCTTTGGCAAATTCTTTATCAATAATCAATGTATATGTATTGTTGAATCCATATGTGTTATACCAATTCATATTGTAACGCTGTGCATATGCTTCTTGAAGCTGTTTAAATAACGCATTTTGATCAGACATTGGAGGATTCTTAAGGACAAATAGCCATGAAGTCCCAGTATACTCAGGGTACATATCAATATCTCCCTTTAACATCGCAGGATGAATATTAGATGTTCCACCGCCAATACCACCTGTAAGTTTAACCTTTAAGTCGGTTTGTTCTTCTATCATTTGTTTTAAAATTTCAACTAGGATATATTGTTCTGTTTGAGGCTTTGAACCAATGACAATATCAGCTTTAGGCGCAGTATTGATAGTTGTTAAGAAAAGACCAAATACAATAAGACATGTTAAAACAATAGGGAAACGGGCTTTTTTACGACGAACGATACGATATTGAATCCATTTTTCAATTTTCCCAAAATAGAAATCAGCAGATAATGCTAGTAAAGAAACAAGCAAACTTCCAAGGATTAACAGTGGTGTATTATTTGTCGTAATGCCAGTAAAAATGGCTTCACCTAAACCCCCAGCACCAATAAAGGCACTGATCCCTGCAAGCGCAGTAGTCATTACAACCATGTTTCTAAACCCAGTAGCAATATAAGGGAGTGCAAGGGGAAGGCGAATTTGTACTAAGATTTGCCAACGTGTGCTCCCCATGGCTCTTGCAGCCTCAATAATTTCAGGGTCAACTTGATTTAGCCCTGTATCAGTCGCTCGAACCATTGGTAATAGTCCATATAGTGAAAGAGCAATGATTGCGGTTGTTTGACCAATGCCACTAATTGCAATCATAAATCCAAATAAGGCAATGGAAGGAATCGTATAAATAACATTGACGATTGATAACGTGATTCCCTTTAATTTTGGATTAAGATGAATCAGTATACCAAGAAAAACGCCAATAATTAATGCAATCATAATGGAAACAAATGAAAGCCATAAATGTTGACTTAATAACTTAAAAAAATAATCCTGATTATTTTGCCACGTTTCAATTAAATTCATGTTGCTCTCCTTTAAGTACCTCTACCTGACTTTTAACTTTTTGAAGTAGTAGACATAGTGTGTGCAATTCTTCTTCATTCAGTGTATCATATGGTGTACATTTAAGCAATGTAACATCCTCAAGTATCGAATGAATCAATTGCTCTCCTTTTGCTGATAACTCTAAATCATAATACTTTTTGTTTTGACCACGTTGCACTTTTAAAATGAGATCCTTCTTAACTAAATGTTGAATGATGACACTTGCAGTTGGTCGATCACAATGAAGAAGTACAGCAACTTGAGAAGCAACAAGAGATCCTTTTTTATTTAACAACGATAAGATATAGAATTGTTGAATGGTGACACCATAAGGCATCAACGCTTTTGAAAGCAAACGACGCCATTCTAAAAATATCCAAGATAATGTTTGATTCGCGTATCCGACAGACATCATGACCTCCATAGTTAGAACTCTAACTGTATAGTATCAAACCTGTAGACAAAAAACAAGTCATTTGACTGTCATATATAATAATAGTCCATAAACAAAGATAAATATAATCATCTCATGACACTTGTATCGTTTTACATCATGCCTAGTTGCATCAAAAAAACCATCAACTTGTGTTGATGGTCTAAAAGAGTTTTTGCTTTACTCGTAAATATAAACAGTATAACTATTACCCTGAGTAACCACTGAGCCATGTTGCAGTGGTGAATTCTCAGCTAATAAACCAGATGTCGCACTATTACTTTGAACGATTTGGAAATTAAACGTTACACCAGGATAGTTTGACGCAAAGTAGGATGATAAAGCACTGATTGTACCTTGAGCAGTACCTGATGTAAACAAAGACTGAGGCATTAAAACAGTAAACGATTTTGCAGGACCATTTGACAGTGTGATATGCACACCCGTTCCTTGGTTAACATTTGCACCAGCACCAACACTTTGATTGATGGCATGATCTGCAGGCACATCACTGAATCCACCCTGACTAAATGAACAGCTTAAACCTAAGCTTGAACATTGTGATTCAATAGAACTTCTTGATTGCCCATAGAAATTTGGGACACTAATCGACTGCCCTAGTGAAATAACAGCTTGAATCGTTTGCCCTGGTTGAATTGAATTACCAGCACTCGGAGAGAAACTGATGAGCGTGCCACTTGCTAATGAGTCATTGTTTTGGTATGAGAGCGAAACACCAATACCATTGGCAACAGCCCATTGATTAAGTTGCGTTAAGCTACTAAAACTTGGAATAATTAATGGTCCTTTAGAAATGGAAAGGGTAATGGTTGTGTTTTGATCAATCTTTTCACCAACAGGTAATGACTGAGCTACTATTTTACCTATCTCTGCATCATGATAAACTTCCTCAAGTTGAATATTGATGATATTTTGTCTTCCCCATTCATTTGCTTGATCAGTTGTCATACTCATAAAATCAGGAACAACGATTGGCACACCTTTTGAAAAATAGAGGGTGACACCATTTGCTGGACTTACTTTTTCACCAGGTGTTGGCGTTTGTCTAATAAGTTGATTAACGGGTACAGTATCACTATATTCATATTCTATGGTAAATGGCACACCATTTTGCTTTAACCAAACCGTTGCTCTAAACAACGACATTTTAGTGAAGTCTTCAACAGGTACTTCGCCTAATGGTTCATTTCCATGCGAGAAAACCACTTTTAATTCATCACTACGGCGAATACGATCTGTAGCAGAACTTGATATCATATGATTTCGTTGAACATCAGGATTTGCTTCAAACTCAACAACGATATTTGTCATCCGATTTGTCTCAACAAAGTCAAGAAAAGCATCAACATCTAAATCCAAGAAGTTAGCAGGTAAAGTAATCATACGATCAGGATTGTAACCAATGGATACATAGATTGTGAGGACATCAACATCCCTTGCTAGCACATTAGAAGCATGAGATTGTTCAAAGACATATCCTTTGTCATATGTTTCTGAATAATCTTCAACAATACTTACTTTGAATGGATAATCTTTTATGATTTGTTTTGTTTCATCAACAGTTTTTCCAACAAGACTAGGAACGGTTTGAAACGTTGAAATATGAGTTAATAAGCCACTGTTTTGAATGTTTAAGTAACCAATAACCAGACAAAATGCAACAATAAACGGTATCGTATTACTTTGTTTCTCTTTTAAAACAAAAAAATGAACAACCAATGCAAAAGGAATCAAAACCATGATTCCCCCTAAAATCAATTGATACAATCGTTCAATTGTTTTAGGATGATTAAAAACAAAATATAAATTTAAACCACCCAATAAAACAAGTAGTGTCGTCGCACCTATCATAATCCATAAACTGTATTTTTTTATCACGAAACCACCTCTCATCCATTATACACCATTTAGATTATGAATAAAAGCAAAAAAGGAGTTAAAAAAGTGGCTTAATTTTGATATAATGAATGGGTTAAGGGGTGAATACATGGAACAATTAAAAGGATTGAACCAAAATCAACAAGAAGCTGTACTTGCAACAGGAAATGTACGTGTGATTGCAGGTGCTGGAAGTGGTAAAACAAGTGTTTTAACAAAACGTATCGCACATTTAATTGAACAAGGGGTACCAAGTTATCAAATATTGGCGATCACTTTTACCAATAAAGCCGCAAAAGAAATGAAAGACCGTGTTATACACCAATTAGGACCAGTAGGTGCTGGTTGCCATGTCTCAACATTTCATTCTCTTTGTGTACGTATTTTAAGAGAAGAAATACATGCATTAGAATATCCAAAGAATTTTACAATATTAGATGGAGAAGATCAAAAAGCTTTACTCAAAGAGTTTTATAAAGAACTTGATATTGATGCAAAAGTATTTAGTTATGGTAGTATGCTTTCATTCATTTCAACTCAAAAACAAAAGCGTATTGAACCAAAAAAAGCATTGGAACATGCAGATGATTTACCAGGATTAAAAAACAAAGCATTGATTTATGCCATGTATGAATCACGTTTAAAACAATTACATGCACTTGATTTTGATGATTTGTTGATTAAAACAGTGCAACTTTTTAAAACACATGATGTTGTGTTACAAAAATGGGCACATCGCTTTAAGTACATTCATGTCGATGAATTTCAAGATACCAATGATATCCAATATGAACTTGTTCTTCTTTTGGCAAATCAAAGAGAAAACGTTTATGTTGTTGGAGATCCAGATCAAACCATTTATAGTTTTAGGGGCGCAAATGTTCATTTCATTATGGACTTTGAACGTGACTTCCCGCATGCGACAACCATTACATTGAATCAAAACTATCGTTCAACACAACCGATTTTAGATGGTGCTAACCAACTGATTGACAACAATCAAACACGTGTTAAAAAAGCGTTGTTTACCAATACATTAAGTGAACATAAAATTGTTCACTATCGTGGTTTTGATGAAAGTGATGAAGCAGAATATGTTGCAAAAACAATTCAAAGTATCATCAGTCAAGTAGATGGCGCTAATTATGAAGATTTCGCTGTTTTATATCGAGCGAACTATTTATCAAGAGCGGTCGAACAAGCACTTATTCACGAAGCCATTGATTATCGTGTTTTTGGTGGTTTGAAGTTTTTTGAAAGAAGAGAAATTAAGGATATGTTATCTTATATGAGGTTGATAAACAATCCCAACGATGATTTAGCGTTTCAACGTGTTATCAATGTGCCAAAAAGAGGTGTTGGACCTAAGACGATGGGTATGATTATGGATGCTGCTAGACACTATGGACTAAGTTTATACCAAGTTTGTTTTGATTATTTAGATCAAATTGGACTAAGTCCAAAATTAAAAAAAGAAATTGGTGAGTTTGTTAAAATCATCAATCAATTTTATGAAACGGAATTACCAGTCGATCGTCTATATGATGAAGTGAACCATGTCATTGGGTATGAAACCATGATTGTCGATGACCAAGATTTAAGTCGCTTAGACAATTTACATGAATTGAAACAAGGTATGATAGCTTATCAACAACGCATGATTGCCCAAGAAGAAGACCCTTCTTTAGATCATTATTTACAAGAAATAGCCCTTTATACAAGTCAAGATGATGATACAGATGATGGTCATTATGTTTCTTTGATGACCATTCATATGGCTAAGGGACTTGAATTTAAGTATGTCTTTGTTGTTGGGATGAGTGAAATGGTTTTTCCAAGTGGCCGTTCACTTGAGGAAGGCTATGAAGGGTTAGAGGAAGAAAGACGCATGGCATATGTTGCTTACACGAGGGCAAAAGAACGCTTGTATTTGCTTGATAGTGGTGGCTATAACTTTATGACACAATCACCCAAAACAACATCTCGCTTTATTGAGGAGTTAGGTGATCATGTGATTCATACAGGTGCTGTGAGACAAACCCCAATCGTTGAAGTGAAACTTTCACCAAAACAAACCGTTGTTGTTGGAGACAATGGCATCACCAATTGGCAGGTTGGTGATCATGTCATGCATCAAAAGTTTGGTGAAGGCGTTGTTTTAAAACTTGATGGAGACCTCATTGAAGTGGCATTTGGTATGCCTCACGGGGTAAAAGTGATGCTTGCAAAACACAACATGATATCAAGAAAAGGATGAGTGTTATGAAAGAAAAAATTGAAGCTTTAAAAAAACAAATCAATCAATTAAACCATGAGTACTATGTTTTAGATCATCCAAGTGTTAGTGATCAAGAGTATGATCGCTTAATGGGTGAGTTGCAATTACTTGAAACAACTTTCCCTGAGTATAAAACAAGTGATTCACCTACCAATCGCGTTGGCGGTGAGGTACTTGAGGGGTTTATTAAACGACCACATGTGCATCCCATGTTATCACTTGGAAATGCATTTAATGAAGAAGATTTGCTTGCATTTGATCGTAAAATCAAACAAGTTAGTCATGATTATGACTATGTTTGTGAATTGAAAATAGATGGCCTTGCATGTTCACTCGTTTATCAAGACGGGATGCTTCAATATGCACTTACCCGTGGTAATGGGGTTGAAGGAGAAGATATTACCCATAATGTACGAACCATTAGGTCCATTCCATTACAAATTGATTTAGTGGACGATTTTGAGGTACGTGGTGAGATTTTTATGCCCAAAAAATCATTTGAACGATTAAATGATAAACAAGCTTCTCAAGGGCTTGATTTGTTTGCGAATCCAAGAAATGCAGCAGCAGGAACGATTCGTCAATTAGATTCCAAGATTGTGGCATCAAGACAACTTGATATGTTCATGTATTATGTACCAGATGCATTGACGTATGGGTTTTTGAATCATCAAGATTCACTTGAACAATTAAAAAAATTAGGATTCAAAACCAATCCTGAAACAAGACATTGTAAAACCATTAAAGAAGTTATTGATTACATTCAAACAATGACAATAAAGCGCAATGACTTACCTTATGAAATAGATGGTGTTGTGATTAAAGTAAATGACTACACATTACAAGAACAACTTGGTTATACTGCAAAAACACCTAAATGGGCAATTGCTTATAAATTTCCTGCCATGGAAGTTGAAACAGAATTACTAGATATCATATTTACTGTTGGAAGAACAGGTGCCATTACCCCTAATGCAGTACTTGCACCTGTACGTGTTGCAGGCACAATGGTACAACGAGCGACGCTCCATAATGAAGACTTTATCAAACAACGTGATATACGCGTGGGGGATCGTGTTTTGATTCGTAAAGCAGGAGACATCATACCTGAAGTCATTCAACCGGTGATTGAAAAACGAAACCAACAAAGTGAACCATTTGTCATGATTCAGTCGTGTCCAGAGTGCCAGCACCCGCTTCAAAAAATTAAGGGACAAGCAGATTACTTTTGTGTGAACCCTGAGTGTCCTGCCAAAATCATTGAAAGCCTCATTCACTTTGCTTCAAGACAAGCCATGAATATTGATGGCTTAGGCGATCGACTTGTAGAAATCTTTCATGGTCATGGGTTTATTGAAACCATTGATGACCTATACCGTTTAAAACAACATCGCGAAGCCCTTATTTTACTTGATGGGTTTGGAGAGCGTTCAATTGATCATTTGATTGAAAGCATTGAGAAAAGTAAAAAGAATGACTTAGATCAAGTGTTATTTGGACTTGGTATTCGCCATGTTGGTCAAAAAATGGCAGCAACCTTAGCGACACACTTTGGCTCTATTGATGCCATGTTTGATGCAACGTATGATGAACTGATTGCTTTAGATGATGTTGGTCCATCAATTGCGACAAGTGTTATTGACTTTTTTAGTAGCAATTCGACTAAAAAATTGATACAATCTTTAAAGGATGAAGGGTTAACCATGGTTCAACCAATCATACTTAAAGCAAGCAACCATTTCTTTAGTGATAAAACAGTGGTGCTTACTGGCACATTGCCTATTTCACGAAGTGTATTATCTGATTATTTAGTTCAACTTGGTGCTAAAGTTGTTGGATCAGTATCAAAAAAAACGGATATTGTAATATGCGGTGAAGAGGCGGGAAGTAAAAAAGAAAAAGCAGAATCATTAGGTGTACGTGTTATGTTTTTAGATGAACTTCGTACATTGATTGAAATGGAGGGATTATAATGGAATTAGAAGCATTGTTAAAACTTGCAAATAAGGCTATGTTTACAATTGAAGAAGAACATCATGATCGTTTAATGAAAGCAACGGATGTTTTTTTGAAACAAGTTGACATGATCAATGAAATAGATACAACAGGTGTTGAACCTCAAGATTATCCTTTTGTTGTGGTTAAAACGTATTTAAGAGAAGATGAAGTAACACATGTTACTGATCGTGAGGCATTGTTAAAAAATGCTAAAGATGTGGATTCAAATCAAATAAAAGTACCGGTGGTGATTAAACGATGATTGGTTATACAATTGCTGAATTACATGATAAAATTAAAAAAGGAACCATCACACCAGATGTTTTAGTGCAGGAAACACTTTTAGATGCGCATGCGGTTAATAAAAAAATCAATGCTTTTGTAACCATTTGTGATCAAGCAAAAACAGAAGCAATGCAATTAGATGGACAAATAGAAGGGCGTTATTTATATGGTATACCAAATGCCCTCAAAGACCTTATTTGTACAGCAGGTATTCTTACAACTGCATCATCAAAAATGCTTCAAGACTTTGTTCCAACTTACGATGCGGCTGTGGTGGAATCACTGAAGCGTGCTGGATCAATTTGTGTAGGGAAAGTATCATTGGATGAATTTGGTATGGGTGGTACGAATAAAACAGCGATTTCAGGACCGGTTTATAACCCTTGGGATTTAACACGTATTACAGGTGGTTCTTCAGGTGGTAGTGCGGCAGTAGTAGCGAGCGGTGTTTTGCCATTTTCAATTGGAACAGATACAGGTGACTCGATTCGTAAGCCTGCAGCTTATTGTGGTATTGTTGGGATGAAACCAACTTATGGACTTGTTTCTCGTTATGGTGTTATTCCTTACGCATCGTCGCTTGATCATGTTGGTGCTTTTACACGTAGTGTTGAAGATATGGCGATGGTTTTAACTGAGATTGCAGGTTATGACAAGCGTGATTTTACCAGTTTGAATGTTGAACGAAAAGATTATTACAAACAGTTAAACGGTGATTTAAAAGGAAAAAAAGTCGCTGTTATTGAAAATATTCTTGAAGCAACTGCAGATAAAAAAATCCTGACATCATTCTATCAAACACTTGAAATGCTCAAACAAGAAGGTGCTATCGTCGAAATGGTTCATATGGATGCCAAACTTCTACGTACCATGTTGCCTGTTTATACCATTATTGCGAATGCTGAAGCAACTGCAAATCATGCATGTTTTGATGGTGTGAAATACGGACTACGTGTTGAAGGTGATGATTTAACTGACATGATGACAAAAACAAGAACAGCTGGATTTGGCATCAATTGTCGTATTCGTTATGTAGCAGGGTGTTTTGCACTTGCCACACAAAATCAAGAATTTGTGTTCAAAAAAGCAAAGCGTGTACGTCATTTAATTACACAACAATTACAAGAAATCATGGATCATTATGATGTATTGATTGCACCTGCATCACCATCTATCGCACCAAAAGTTGATGATCAACGATTTGTTGATATGTTAAGTGATGATTATTTAATTGCAGAAAATCATTTGGTTTTAGGTAATTTTTCAGGTATGCCAAGTATTACCATTCCATCAGGTTTTTATCAAGATATGCCAATTGGTATTAACATTATGGCTAACCATTTTGAAGACCAAAAAGTATTGGATGTGGCACTTGCTTTAGAGAAAAAATTTGGGTTGAAAAACCAGTTTGCGAGGGTGATTTAGATGAACTTTGAAGTCGTTATTGGTATCGAGATTCATAGTGAACTAAAAACCAAATCAAAAATGTTTTCAGGTGCACCTGTAACTTTTGGTGAAGCACCAAATACAGCGGCCAATGAAATTGATCTTGGGTTTCCAGGCACCATGCCACAACTAAATAAACAAGCAGTTGCATATGCGATTCGTATGTGTACACTACTCAATTGTGACATTGATGGTTATGTTCAGTTTGATCGAAAAAATTATTACTACAGTGATTTACCAAAAGGATTTCAGATAACACAAGATCGTTTTCCTATTGGGAAGAATGGCTATGTTGATGTTGAGGTTGATGGTGAAGTAACTCGAATTCGAATTGAACGTTTACACATGGAAGAGGATACTGCCAAACAACAACATGATGCAACAGGCTCATTACTAGATTATAACCGTGCTGGCATTCCTTTAATTGAGATTGTCACTGATGCATCAATTCGTAGCGGATCAGTAGCAGCTGCGTATGTTGAAAAACTGCGTTCACTACTTTTGTATAGTGGTGCATCTAATGCGCGTATGGATGAAGGGTCAATGCGTTGTGATATCAATATTTCACTTCGTCCATATGGGTTCCCAGGATATGGTAATAAAGTTGAGATCAAAAACTTAAACTCAGTTGCAAATGTGCAACGTGCTATTGAGTTTGAAATTAAAAGACAAGAAAGTATGTTACTCCAAAACCAAGTAGTTGATCAAGAAACTCGTCGTTTTGATGAACAAACCAAAACAACTGTTTTGATGAGGAAAAAAGAAGGGGCTATTGACTATCAATATTTTACTGAACCAAATATTTGGCCAATTACATTGAATGAGGATTGGATTGAGTATGTTCAATCAACCATACCAGAAATGCCTGAAGCTAAATGTGAACGTTATAAACAAGCTGGAATCAGTCAAGTTGATGCACAAATCATTGTTCAAGATGTGTTTGTTGCAACCTTCTTTGATGATGTGTTGTTAACTGTAAAAGATGCCAAACTTGCTTCTAATATCTTGTTGTCAGAAGTACTTGGGTATTTAAATAAAGAAGGGTTAAGTATTGAACAAACCCTGCTTTCTCCAAGCATGTTTAGTGATATGGTCAATATGCAAGTTAAACAAGATATTTCTTCTAAACATGTTAAAAAGATACTTGAATTGATGTTTAAAACTGGTCAAACACCAGAAGAGATTGCTAAGGAACATCATATGAAACAAATTTCTGATCCAAGTATTTTAAAACCAATTATTATCAAAATTGTTGAAGAAAATGAAGAAAGTGTTCAAAATTATTTAAATGGAAGAACAAATCTACTTGGTTATCTAGTTGGACTCGTTATTAAAGAAACAAAAGGACAAGCCAATCCAGGTCTAACCAATCAATTGATGGTTGAAGTGATTGAATCCAAACGATAAAAGCTTTGCCTTTTGGTCATGTATTTGTTAAAATAGTAGAGAAGGTGGGATTTCATGGAAAATAAAGATGAAACAATCGCATTTAAATATGAACAAACAAAAACAGAAGAACCTACAACTTCTACTGATAAAAAACCTAAAATGAAATTTAAATATCGTTTTAGACCACGTCATTTAATTTTAATTGTTGCAGCTATCATCGTTACTGTCGTGTCTGTTTTTCTAGCAGTGAATTTCTTTGCAAAAACAGGAGAACCCGTTTATGGGGATCGTTGTGTAGGTGCAGTTGAAGTTGATCAAGCTAAAGTAACAGAAGTAATCAATCAATTCAATAGTGAATCGGATGCATTAGAAACTGCGGAAGTGTCAATTAATTGCTTAACTTTTGAATTTAAACTTGGATTTAAGCCTGAAGTTGCAGTAGAAGATGCGAAAAATGTTGCAAGAGATTTACTCACTCGAGTTGATCAATCATTGGGACATCCAGTTGAAGAAGGGCGCCCATTTAGTAACTTATTCTATCGCATTGATGGTGTTAAACAATACGATGTGACGTTTATGCTTACTGGTGGTGAAGGCTTTCCGGTATTTGGTAGCAAACAAGCCTTAGCGGTTGATTTTGCTTGGACGTCAAATAGTCCAAAAGACCCTGATTATGCACGTCAATTAAGAGAAGAAGCGGATCGTTTGGCAGCAGAAGAAGCAGCACAAAAAGCAGCTGAGGAAGCAGCTAAAAACCAACCAAAAGAAGAGCAACCAAAAGAAGAGCAACAACCAGAAGAAAAACCTGCTGAGGAGCAACAACCAGCAGAAGAAAATAAAGAAGGCGGAGGAAATTAAACAAGCATAAGCTTGTTTTTTTGAGATAATGGAAAAAAATAACTATTTAGAAGGAACATGTAGTGGGTATACCCATGATGGACAAGGTATTGTAAGAATTGAGAAAGATGTCGTATTTGTTAAACAGATGGTGAAAGGTGAGACAGGTACAATTAAGATCATTAAACCATTAAAAAGTCATGCGATAGGAAGACTAACGACACTTGATCATCCATCAAATGAACGTGTTAAAGCACCGTGTTTAATATATAAGACATGTGGGGGTTGTCATATTCAACATCTCTCACAACATGAGCAACAATCATTCAAAACCACAAAAGTTCAAGAAACTATTAAACGCATTGCTAAAATTGATTGTGATGTTTTACCAACAATGATGATGGCAGATCCTTGGCATTATCGTAATAAAGGACAAGTTCCAATAAGAAAACAAAATAACCAACTTGTTTCAGGTTTTTATAAAGCCCATTCACATGAAGTCATTGATATGAACGAATGTTTGATTCAAGATGAACGTATTAGTCAACTCGTACAACTAGTAAAAACATGGATGCAAACATATAACATCAGTGCCTATGATGAAGTTAAGCATATTGGCACTATGAGACATGTGATGGCACGTATTGGTTATCACACAAGTCAAGTTATGCTTGTGCTTGTTGTAACAAAAATGCCTAAGCACTTAGAATTGTTACAAGAGATGATTAAACAAGCAGGGATTAAACTTGATTCATTTTATATCAACTTTAATAAAGAAAAAACCAATGTCATCTTAGGTAAACGTAATCAACTCATTTCAGGTAATGACAGTATCCAAGATACAATTGATGGATTAACCTTTAATCTATCAGTTCATTCATTTTATCAAGTGAATCCAGTTCAAGTAGAGGTCCTTTATAAAAAGGCAATCGAATTAGCGAACATAAAAAAGACTGACAATGTCCTTGAT
>CAZWEF010000015.1:22991-28170 GCA_964632125.1 uncultured Erysipelotrichales bacterium | reverse complement strand
GGTGATAAAATGTTTAAAATTAGAGATATAGAAATAAAAAATAAAGTGGTTGTTGCACCAATGGCAGGTGTTAGCAATGTTGCATTTCGTACCATTGCCAAACAATTTGGGGCAGGACTGATCTATACTGAAATGGTAAGTGATAAAGGACTCATCTATGATAATCAAAAAACAAAGAGTATGTTACAAGTTGATCCCATTGAACATCCTTTGAGTTTACAGGTTTTTGGTGGTGATATTGAATCCATTGTTGAAGCAGCAAAGTTTTTAGATCAACATACTGATTGTGATATTATTGATGTGAATATGGGATGTCCAGTTCAAAAAATAGCAAAAGCACAGGCTGGTGCAAAGCTTTTACAAGAACCTGATAAAATATATGAAATGGTTAAAGCATTGGTAGATAATGTTTCTAAACCAGTAACAGTTAAAATAAGAGCAGGATGGGATTTAGATCATATCAATGCTGTTGAAGTCGCTCAATTGATTGAAAAAGCTGGTGGAAGTGCTATTGCGATTCATCCAAGAACAAGAACTCAAATGTATGAAGGCCATTCAAACTGGGATATCATAAGACAAGTTAAAGAAGCTGTCAATATACCAGTGATTGGTAATGGTGATATTAAAACACCTGAGGATGCAAAAGCAATGTTAGAACAAACAGGTTGTGATGCTGTTATGATTGGAAGAGCAGCGCTAGGTAATCCTTGGATGATTGCGCAAACAGTTGACTATTTAGAAACAGGTAGTTACAAAGAAGAGCCAAGTGCGATAGAAAAAGTCAACATGTGTTTGAATCATGCAAAGAAACTTGTTGACCTAAAAGGGGAACGCATTGCAATGAAAGAAATGCGTACGCATGCTCCTTGGTATTTAAAAGGGTTGCCGCAAGCAACCAAGGTAAAGGCTGCAAGTACTCAAATAACGACTTATAAAGAGTTAGAAGTTCTTTTAAGTGACTATATTAATGCTTTAAGTCATGATATAATAAGTGAATAGTTATTAGAATGGAGAGATACAATGGAACAGTTAACAGAACAAGAAATCGTAAGAAGAGAAAAAGCAAAAGCATTAGAAGAAAAGGGCATTGACCCATTTGGAAGTCGATTCAATCAAACACATCATTCGAAAGAATTGCTTGATTTGTACCAAGATGTTGACAAAGAAACACTGGACCCACAAGAAATCGAAGTGAGTATTGCAGGTCGTATTATGACCAATCGCAATCAAGGGAAAGCAGGGTTTTTAACGCTTCAAGATCGAGATGGAACCATTCAAGTATATGTGCGTAAAGATCGTTTGGGTGAAGATGTTTTTGACATCTATAAACAAGCTGACTTAGGTGATATCATTGGGATTAAAGGAACTTTGTTTAAAACCAAAGTAGGGGAATTAACAGTTCGTGCAAGTGAATACACTCATTTAACAAAAGCACTTAGACCATTACCTGAAAAGTTTCATGGATTAAGTGATGTTGAAGAACGTTATCGTCGTCGCTATGTTGATTTGATTGTGAATGATGAAGCACGCTTTGTTGCCATGACACGTCCAAGAATTATTCGTGCTATTCAACGTTATTTTGATAGCCTAGGATTCATTGAAGTGGAAACACCAGTCTTACAACCAATTCTAGGAGGTGCTGCTGCACGTCCATTCCAAACTTATCACAATACATTAGATATGCCGTTGTATCTTCGTATTGCAACTGAATTACCATTAAAACGTCTACTAGTTGGTGGTTTAGAAGCAGTGTATGAAATTGGTCGTTTATTTAGAAATGAAGGGATTTCTAATCGCCACAACCCAGAATTTACAACCATCGAAGCATATCTTGCCTATAGTGATATGGCAGGCATGATGGATTTAGTTGAAGCATGTTTTATATCTGTTGCAAATGATGTATTAGGCACATTAGATATTCCTTGGGAAGATAAAACCATTCACCTTCAATCAGGTTGGAAGCGAGCACATATGGTTGATTTGATTAAAGAAATCAAAGGTATTGACTTCTGGCAACCAATGACGTTAGATGAAGCTAAAAGCCTTGCAAAAGAACATCATTTAGAAGTGCCTGATCATTATGAAGTTGGTCACATCATCAACCTTTTCTTTGAAGAGTTTGTAGAAGCAACCATCATACAACCAACATTTGTCTATGGACATCCAGTTGAAATATCACCTCTAGCTAAGAAATCAAAACAAGATCCACGCTTTACCGATCGTTTTGAATTATTCATAGATGGACGTGAATATGCAAATGCATTCAGTGAATTAAATGATCCAATCGATCAAAAAGAACGATTTGAATCACAATTAAAAGAAAAAGAACTTGGTAATGATGAAGCAAACGAAATGGATTTAGACTTTGTAGAAGCATTAGAATATGGTATGCCTCCAGCAGGTGGTGTTGGTATTGGTATTGACCGTATGGTTATGTTACTTACAAACCAACATACCATTAGAGAAGTTATTCTATTCCCACATATGAAAAACAAACAATAAAAGAACAAAGTGTAACCTAAGATAGTATATGGTTACACTTTTGTTCATTTGATGGCTATCTCTATTTAAAAAAGAAATATTTGTATCATTTATTTCAAGCTGATGCTTAATCACAATCCTTTAATATGCTTAAGATTGATGAAATGAATTATAGAAAAGATAATGATTCTCAAAGTAAACGGATAATAGCTCTTATCTAATTGATACAATTATGATATAATTATGTAAAATAAGCGAAAAGAGAGGATTAATTGATATGAGTAAAATACCATTTCATTTAAAAGCATTTGCACCAACAAAAGAAAAGAGTGACGAAACAAGATTGATCGTGAACCAAATGATGAAAGACTCACTTGGCGTTGATCCAAGTGAATGGACACCAATGCTATCTGTCCATATTAAATCAGGCATTCTATCAAAGAAAGTATATTTGTATTTATTGGCATTAGATCAAAATGGACATCGCTTGATTGTTGCAACACTTGATAAAAACGGTCAATATGTTGATCATGAAACAGTCGATAAAGATGATTTACAAGGTATTAAAAAAAGTATGAGTGGCGAATATGTTTTGAATTTAAGTAAACTTGGTAAAGTGCATGTTGCCCCATCTTATTTTGTATCTAAAAAAATGTTTGCAGGTTACGGTTTAGATATGTTACAAGAAGATGAAGCGGATGTCTTTATGGCGTTTTTTAAATCATTAAAAGCTTAACAATTGATTCTTAAGTAGAGAAGATTTAGAAGCGTTATTTAGATAGCGCTTCTTTTTGTTTGTGCTATTAAACAAATAATAGCGATATCATGTGTTCAATCATGGTATATTGTTCTAAAAAAAGGATATGAATCTATTAGGTTTTTATGGGGATGATGTGATATAATAGTTATGATAGAGCAACTTTTGTTGCATGTATACTGTTATAGAAGGGGAGAAATAGCGTGAGAATTTTTTCTAAGAAAGACAGGCGACTGACATTAAAGTCTCCAGTTAAGGGGGAAATGCATCCCATTTCAGTAACACCAGATGAAGCGTTTGCAAGTAAGATGTATGGAGATGGGGTTGTTGTATTACCAAGTGATGGGCATTTTTATGCGCCAGTTAGTGGGACTATTACTTATTTTGCACCGAGTCATCATAGCCTCATTTTAGAAGCAAAAGGGACTGAGATATTGATTCATTTTGGGATTGATACAAGTCATTTAAATGGGGATGGGTTTAAAGCCTTTGTTTTGGAAGGGCAAACGGTTAAACAAGGTGATTTGCTTGTTCAAGTAGATTTAGAGTATATAAAAGCAATGGGGTATTCATCAGCGACACCTGTTGTGATTAAAAAGGGATTTAGCCATATTGAAGTTGGTAGTTATCGGAATGTGACAATCAACGATGATTTATTTGATGTTGTAAAGTAAACAAATCAAGGAGGCGAAGAAATGTTAGGTGGTATTGAAGCAGGGGGTACAAAGTTTGTTTTAGCTGTTTCGGATGATGATTTAAATATGATTGAACGCGTGAGTATTGAAACACGCTTGCCAAAAGAGACAATGGAAGATGTGATTGCGTTTTTTAAACAATATCCAATTAAGGCTTTAGGTATCGGCAGTTTTGGTCCTGTTGATGTGAGTGAGGATAGTCAAAGTTATGGTACTATTCTTAAGACACCAAAACAAGGATGGCAGCACTTTCCAATGTTAAACGTGTTACAACAAGCACTTGATGTACCAATGTTTTTACAAACAGATGTTAATGTAGCAGCATATGGAGAAGCCTTAAAAGGCGCTGCAAAACACTTGCAAAGTTGTGTGTATCTAACAGTGGGTACTGGTGTTGGTGGTGGTTATGTTGTCAATAAGCAATTTGTTCCAACAAAAAATCAACAAGAAATGGGACACATCTTGATGCAGTTAAAAGAAAATGGTATGTTACAAAGCCATTGTGTATTTCATCATGGTTGTTTAGAAGGGCTTGTATCAGGTCCTGCAATTGAAAAGAGTATTGGAGTCAAAGGTGCTCATATTGACGCAAATCATCCTGTATGGGACGAAGTGGCCTATTATTTAGCACAAGCAGCGATGACCTATACTCTTGTGTGTTCACCAGATTGCATTATCTTCGGTGGTGGTGTCATGCATCAGTCGCATCTCCTTGATATGATTAAACGCCATTTTGAGTTATTAATGAACGATTATGTAGATGTTGGTTGTTTAGATGATTATTTACTGATGCCAAGTCTTGGTGACGATGCTGGGATTACAGGTGCATTATTGCTTGCGGGAGGATTGTTATGATTAAAGAGGTGTGCATTGAAAATGGTACAAGAATACCAGAATTAATTGAAAAAAAAGTGAAGCGTGTTGAACTTTGCGATAATTTAGCTGTTGGTGGTACAACGGTTAGTTATGGTGTTGCAAAAAAAGTCATTGAGCAGTGTCATGCAAATGGTATTGAAGTGATGGCGATTATTCGTTGTCGAGCAGGTGATTTTATTTATTCTGATGATGAAATGGATATGATGATTACTGATATTGAACAGTTTAAAAAGCTGGGTGTTGATGGTGTTGTATTTGGGAGCACAACAGCTGATTTAAGGCTTCATAAAGAACAAGCCCTAGCTTTTATTAAAGCAAGTCAAGGTATCAAAAAAACATTTCATATGGCATTTGATCATCTTAGTGATGA
>CAZWEF010000015.1:12311-22891 GCA_964632125.1 uncultured Erysipelotrichales bacterium | reverse complement strand
GATGATCAAAAAGAAGCTATTGATTTTCTAGTAAGTCATGGTGTTGATCGTATTCTTACTCATGGGAGTGCAAAAGTAAGCTTAATTGAAGAGAATGTTTCACATCTAAAAGAAATCATTGCTTATGCAAATAATCGAATCATTATTCTTCCTGGTGGTGGGATTACAACAGTAAATGCATCACATTTGATGGAAACACTTGGGATTCAAGAAGTACATGGAACACGTGTTGTATAATCGTAACTAGGTATGTGGTAATCCACATACTTTTTTTAATGAAATAATCAATTAGTTCGCATTTTTTGTTCGTAAATGAATAGGATGCTTCAATTTTCATGAGTAAAAAAAACCACCAATAATGGTGGTCTTATTTAAGATAATTTAGTTGTTAGTTCACGTTTCATCGCTTTTTGTTTACTAAATGCAATCGCAATCGACATATAAGCCACACCAAATAAGAGTTGAACAAGTAAGTAGTCTTTGATTATCATTAAATCAAAATGACTAGAAGCAAGAATCAATTCATTGGCTTTTATATACCAATAAGCAGGGAAGAATTGTGCTATTTTAACAATCACAGGACTCAATAAGTAAAGTGGTACAAAAGCACCTGATATGAAGCTTAAAATAAGAGAGAGTGATGTATTGACTGCACTAATGGCTTCCTTTTTTCGAACAGTCGTACCAACTAAGAAACTAAGGGCGACAATTGGTATCATAAAAGTAAGTGAATTAATCAAAAACATGAGATGTTGAAAGCTAAATCTAATCTCTTTAAATACAAGTATGGAAACAAGTCCAAATAGGGTACAAACACTAAGCCCAAGCATGATATGAGAAATAAATAGAAGCATATTTCTCTTTTTGATGCTGGTAGATGACAAAGCAGTTCGATTAAAGACAGTGGATTGATTAAAGCTTAACATGACACTGGTAATACTCGCCATGATGACGCCAACAAATCCATAGACATAATAGTTAAAGAAAGTCATTAAGCTTGTTTTGCTTTGTTGTCCATTTGTTTGATTGAGAAGCTCAATTGTTACATGATTTGATAAATCTTTAATGGTTTGATTAACAGCTTCTTGTTCACTAAGTCCATTATTTTGATAGATTGTTAATGTGTTGAAATAAGCATCAATTGATTGATCAACAATAAAACTCGTGGTTGAATTAGGGACACTAAGGGTTTTAACAGTGAAGTTAGAAGATATTGTCGCAGCATATTCAATGTCTCTAAAAAACAAGGCACTCTTAATGTCTAATTCATTGTTGTTGATGTCTTTGAAGGTTGCAATTGTACTCAAATGAGTGCTAAGACCATCAAATACGACTTCACTAACCCCATCATTAATAAGTACAACAGGTATTTTACTGTTGTTTGATTGAGGTGCTTTGATAAAGAATAACGTGATGGCAATAAAGATAAAGAACGATGTGAGAATGCGCCATTTATGATTGAACAAAATTTTTAAGTAGGCTTTAAAGACTGTCATATTGTGTCCTCCCTAGTACAACGATACAAATGATGATGAGTAAAACAACATATAGTGCCATTACAGCTAAATTTGTAGTAATAGATGATAAACCATCAAAGAAAAACAAACGATAGAAACTATCTGTAATTAATGCGACCGGATTAAAGAAATTTAACCAAGGAACATGAAGATCGACCAAACGTTTGATGTCAACAGACATCATCCCTGATAAAAAGCTCCAAGCCATTGTTAAGCTAATAATCATTGAAATTTTTGTATTCTCATTGAATTTAAAACAAATAGCGACGGTATATCCTAGTAAGACTGCAAGCAATGACCCAATTGAACAAACCATCACAATTGGAAGCATTGGACCAAAGTTAATCGATAAAACAAAGTGTTGATAAGTAATAAGTAATGCAGCGCTAATCAATGTAATGAACCATGAACACATAATATCCATGACAACAATCTTCCATTTTGAGTAAGGTGATACTTGAAGTCTAGCACCTTCATTTGATAAATTTGCTTGCACCAAAATCCCACTTTGGACACCAAAGAATGATCCATACAATAAAGCCATTGCAATTACTGAATAAAAAGAAATAACCATAGGGTTCGTAACAGCACTATTTATTGGTTGTGGTTCAATAAAGGGTTCAGGATTTAGTGTTGCAGGATTAACACTAGGATTTAAATACATTAGTTGTTCTATTGTTGACTGCATTTGAATATATCGATTCATAAACCCTTCAATGATAGAAGTTGATATAGTGGAACGAACAATGATGAGTGTTTGACCATCAATGACTGCCTCCACTGATTTATCTTGAAGCAGTGCATTGCCCTCATTTATATTTGAAACGTAAGTCACTTTAAATAGACTTGTTTCATCCACTTTTATGGTGTTCATGGTATCTTTGAATGATTGACTAGCTGTTGTATCAATGATTGCAACGGGAATGGTTTTAATGGTTTCTTTGTTAACTGTAATGTTTCCAAATGATACTGAAAATAGGGTGCTTAGTAGGATTGGGAATAATAATGACCAAAAGATGGTGACACGTTGAGAAGAAAATATTTTGAATCGATAAAAGAGTGCCTGAAACATATCAATCACGCAATGCCTTTCCAGTAATTTCTAAGAAAACATCATTTAGTGTTGGGCTTTCACTGTTAACTTGTGTAAATTGGATATTTTGATCATGCATATATGATAAAATGGATATGAAGCCTTGTGTATTTTTATGACATTCAATTGTTAATGATTGTTGATGAATGGATGCATGTCTAACATAAGGTAAAGCTTCTATTTGGGACGTATCAATTGGTTCAAGTAAGGTGAACGTTATTTTCTCTCCTAGATCAATCATTGCTTTGAGTTCTTCTTTTGTCCCTGAAGCAATGGTTTTCCCATGATCCATAATGACAATACGATCGCATAAATACTCAATTTCTTCCATGTAATGGGATGTGTAAATAATGGTTGCACCTTGCTGGTTGAGACGTTTAACCCCCTCTAGGATGTTGTTTCTACTCTGTGGGTCAACTGCAACAGTTGGTTCGTCAAAGAAAATAAGTTCGGGTTTATGTGCAATGCCACAAGCAATGTTCAATCGTCTTAGTAAACCACCACTTAATTTTTTTGGTAAGAAGTTTTTGAATTCATTGAGTTGAACAAAATCAATGGCTTCTTGTACATATTGTTGTCGTTTTTTTCGATCACTGATGTATAGACCACAAAAGTAATCAATATTTTCTTTGACAGTCAATTCGCCAAACACCGCAACATCTTGCATGATTACCCCAATTTTAGATTTTAAGTGTCGTGCCGTTGGTGTCATCGGTTCATCAAATAGTTTGACAGTGCCATGGTCAATTTTTAGCAATGCTAACATACAATTAATGGCTGTTGACTTGCCTGAACCATTGGGTCCTAATAGACCAAGTACTTCACCTTTTTTCACTTCTAAACTAAAATGATCTAATGCTGTAAGTTGATCATATCTTTTAACTAAGTCATTTATTTTTACAATCATATTCGACCTCCTATGCATTTCATTATAACTTATTTGGGTTTTTAAAAAAGTGATACAAATCAGCTTTTCACATGACATTTGTCATGATATGATAAATAGAGGTGAAAAAAATGAACCCATTAATCATTAAATTGCTTTGGCTAGTGATTGGATTTGCATTATCGCCACTAAATCAAAGTCATCAAGATGTGATTGTGGTACTTATTGTGGTGACACTAAGTACCTATATCTATTGGCAATCCTCGACAGTTGCAAAGCTTATTTATGTTACAATTTATCTTGTCGTGTTAATGGTTGTGCCAACTGCCATTGTTTACTTACCACTTGTCATCTATGATTTAAATCTAAAGCAATTCTATGTCCATATAGGTTGGGTTGTTTTCTTTTTGGTTTATCAACCACCGATGACCATTGGGTTGATGTGTATTGTATCAATCGTGGTTACTGCTTTAAACATGCAATTGCATCATTGGCATGAACAGTATTACCGTTTGCTTGATCAGTCTAATTCTCAGTTGAATGAGCTAAAAAAGAGTGCAATCATGCAGCAGGATATGCAAAACAAACTGATTATGCTTGCGACCAATGAAGAGAGGAGTCGCATTGCAAGAGATATTCATGATCAAGTAGGTCATATTTTATCTCGATCACTAATCCAACTTGGTGCTATTGAAGTGGTTAATCAAGATGAACGCTTAAACCAACCATTAGGTCAGTTACATGACTCTTTGCAACATGGTATGGAGGCCATTCGTACAAGTGTGCATGGGTTATATGCTATGGGATTTGATTTAGTGATGCGTATTCAGTCATTAAAGGATACACAAATGATTGAGGTTGATTTAAAACAAGATACATTTAGGGTATTGCCTGAGTTGTATGGGTTTGATGTTTATTCAATTTTAAGTGAGGCCATTGCCAACAGTATTAAGCATGGGCATGCTACTAAAATTAGGATTCGATTAAAGGTGTTTCCTGATTTTTATCAATTGGTATTGCATGATAATGGCACATCTTCTACACTGAAGGTTAGTGAAGGGATAGGGTTGAAAAGTATACAAGATCGTGTTTCTAAATGGCGAGGAAGTTGTCGCTTTATCAGCGAGGATGGTTTTAAAATACACATTGTTTTACCAAGGGAAAAGGGGGATTTAACATGAAGATATTGGTTGTTGATGACGATGTAATGGTGACATCGTCACTTAAAACAATTCTTGAACATGAATCAAATATATCGCAAGTAGATATTGCCAATGATGGTTTGACAGCAATTGAGCTGTATCACTTATGTTCGCCAGATATTGTGGTGATGGACATTCGAATGGAACCAATGAATGGTATTGAAACAGGTCGTTGTATTTTAAAGCAGGATCCAGAAGCAAAGCTTTTGTATTTAACAACGTTTCAGGATGATGAGTACATCGTAGAGGCACTTAGGATGGGGGCAAAGGGTTATTTGTTGAAAAGTCACTTTTCTGGTTTAAAGGCGGCTTTGGAAGCCATTAACAATCAACAAACGGTTTATTATGATGAGGTGATGAAAAAGATTCCTGATCTATTACAAACAAATAAAATGGCAATGCTAAGTGATTTAACACCTCAAGAGAGGCAAGTTATGTCATGTATTGCACAGGGGTTAAGCAATAAAGAAATTGCCCAAACGTTGTATTTATCTGATGGTACCATCCGTAACTACATCAGTGCAATCTTAATGAAACTCAATTTACGGGATCGAACACAAATTGCAATTTATTATTTAACGCATCAAGGTTAGGGGGATTAAAATGGACGAAGAGAAACTTTTAAATATGAAGTTTGAAACGCTATACCTACTTTATTTAAAGAAAGTACAAAGAAAAGGACAACTTAAAGAAGATTTGGATACATTGTTGTGTTGGTATACAGGATATACAATGAGTCAATTCCAAACACATATGAACATGACATTAGCGATGTTTATCAAGCAAGCGCCTCAGATTAATCACAATAGTTTACATGTTAGTGGGACGATATGTGGTGTTAAAGTGCAA
This sequence comes from uncultured Erysipelotrichales bacterium, assembly GCA_964632125.1. Lineage (GTDB taxonomy): Bacteria > Bacillota_I > Bacilli_A > Erysipelotrichales > CAZWEF01 > CAZWEF01. Next base: position 17,344 of record CAZWEF010000015.1, on the reverse strand, counting down.
TTACTTGAACCAGGTAACATGAGACAAATTAGAGCAATGGATAAGTTAGTTGATGATTTAGCTAAAGGTAAAGGTGTGGCGAAAATTTTGATGGCTTATCAAAAATAAGAGGTTGTGTCATAATACGTGAGTGAATTTTGTATCGGCACATTATAGATTGTTTTATGACACCATGTAAGTTGATGATTTCTTTTATCGTGGTGTTTTTTATTTCATCTTATTTGACTAAACAGCAACCAAAAGATTATGCTTTTAACTTTATTTAAGTAGTTGCAATATACTAGCATATGATTCTATTATAGCACAAAAAAAAGCACTACTGATACATGGTATCTTGTAGTGCTTTAATACGTTCATCTTCTAAATATTCTTCGTAAGTCATTTCTCGATCAATGATACCATTTGGTGTTAGCTCAATGATTCGATTGGCAATACTTTCAACAAATTGTTGGTCATGACTACTAAATAGAATGGTACCTGGGAAAGCAATTAAACCATTGTTTAGAGCCGTGATGCTTTCTAGGTCTAAATGGTTAGTAGGATCATCTAAAAGCAGTACATTGGCTTCTTTAAGCATCATACGTGCAAACATACAACGCATTTTTTCTCCTCCTGATAGAACTTTAACTTTTTTGAGGGGTTCATCTTGGCTAAACAACATACGCCCTAAAAAAGATCGAATGAAGCTTTCTGCTTGTTCATCAGGTGAATACTGGCGTAACCAATCAACTAAGTTTAAATCAGTTGTGTCAAAATAAGCAGCATTGTCTTTTGGCATATAGGATGTAGACGTTGTAACACCCCAAACAACCTCACCCGTTTGAGGTGCTTGTTCACCAGCTAAGGTTTGTAACAGTGCAGTGAGTGCTAAGTCATTTCTTGAGATAAAAGCGATTTTATCTTTCTTTCTAACAGTAAAAGAAACATCTTTAAAGAATACTTCGTTTTCTGAAGAAACATAACTTAAGTTCTCTACCCTTAAAACATCATTTCCAACTTCTCTATTTTGTTTAAACTGAATAAATGGATAACGACGATTTGATGGTTTAATATCATCCAACTGAATTTTATCCAACATCTTTTTACGAGATGTTGCTTGTTTGGATTTAGATGCATTAGCACTAAATCTTGCAATAAAGGCTTGAAGCTCTTTGATTTTATCTTCTTTCTTTTTGTTTGCATCACCCATTAAACGCTGTGCTAACTGACTTGATTCATACCAAAAATCGTAGTTACCAACATACAATTGAATTTTACCATAATCAACATCTAGAATATGGGTACAAATCTTATTCAAGAAATGACGGTCATGGCTGACAACCAAAACTGTATGTTCATAGTTGATTAGGAATTCTTCTAACCATCTAATGGCTTGAATATCAAGACCATTTGTCGGTTCATCTAGTAGCAAGATATCAGGATCTCCAAATAAAGCTTGAGCAAGCAATACTTTGATTTTTTGACTGGCATCAAGTTCACTCATTAAACGGTCATGGAGCGCAACTGAAATACCAAGCCCTTCAAGTAAAGTCGCTGCATCACTATGGGCATTCCAACCATTCATTTCAGCAAATTCCCCTTCAAGGTTCGCTGCTTTCATCCCATCTTCTTCATTGAAATCAGGCTTCGCATAAATGGCTTCTTTTTCTTTCATGATTTGATAGAGTTTTTGATAACCCATGATGACAACATCAATCACTTGTGAATCTTCATAAGCAAAGTGATTTTGTTTCAAAACAGCCATACGACTGCCTTTTTGAATGTGTATTTCACCTTTAGATGACTCTATTTCACCACTTAACACCTTTAAAAATGTGGATTTACCAGCACCATTGGCCCCAATCACACCATAACAATGCCCAGGTGTTAACTTAAGACTAACATCTTCAAATAACTTTCGATCTGAAAATAAGACACTTACATTACTTACAATAATCATTTTATTCCTCCAAACAAAAAAGGCTTTTTGCCCTTTTTAAGATTTTAATCGTTTCATTAAATCAGTTTCATCCATTAAAGATAAATTCATAGATAAATGATTGTTTTTATACTTGAAATTCAAAGTTTTAGTTGATCCTTTAACCTCTAAACGAGCATGCTTAATTTTATCAATTAATAAACAATTATGCCCTTGGTAAATATGGGTTTCACCAACATAGATGGTTTTTGATTGAAACATCAACAACACAATCATCATTGGAACAACACCCCCAACTGGTAACACGACAAAGAAGAAACCAGTTGCAAGAATGGCAAGCCCTAAATAAAGTAAAAATAGTTTTTTGTTTTCCTTTGAAATCGCTAATTTTAATGTTGGATCAAATTGTTTACGAAACTTTCTTAGTTTAAACCATTCAGTTCCAAGAACATATGTTGTAAACAAAGCAATGGCAACAAGTGCAATGACGATATCACTTAAATGTTTTGAACTCATAACTATAACCCACACTTTAATTGTACGTTACAATTGGTACATGTGTTACATCCACCAATCTCCTCGACAACCCCTTCTAAGCATATTGGACAAATATTACCGACTTCAATGCCGATTTCTCTATCTTGACGATCACTTCTTAAATCAGTTTTTTTATTCTCTGTTTGAACAACTTTAACAGGGACATCAAAATCTTTTACTAAATCTAATTGCTCTACTTGATTTTCTTCATTTGTTAACGATAAAACTTGAGCATCACGTGACCCATCAACATAAACAGTACCACCTTTAGCACCACCACGATATAAGCGCATGTAGATATCTTCAACTTGTTTAACGCTAAATCCTTTAGGCGCATTAACTGTTTTAGAAATAGATGAATCAATCCAACGTTGGATGACACATTGTGTATCTGCATGTTCCTCTGGTGATAAACTCATTGCGTTGACAAAAATGTCTGGTAATGTTTCTTTGGTATACTCAGGATGCAGTGCTAACCAATCATCTACAATCTTAGCATTGACTTCAATGAATTTCCCTAAGCGACCTGAACGGAAGTAAGAGAATGAGAAATATGGTTCAAGTCCTGTAGACACACCAACCATTGTACCAGTTGAGCCAGTTGGCGCAATCGTCAATAAATGGGAGTTGCGAATACCATACATTAAGATATCTTCTTTGATATGATTTGGCATTTGTTGTAAATAACCACTACGAATAAATTGTTCACGGTTTTTAAGGAATGGAAATGATCCTTTTTCCTTTGCAAGTTCAATAGACGCTTCGTATGCTGCAACAGAAATGGTTTTGAACACTTCATCTACAATATCGTTTCCTTCTTTTGAACCATAACGCTTATTGGCCCAGATGAGTAAGTCATGAAGTCCCATGACCCCTAATCCGACACGACGTTCGCCTAACGCTTGGTTTTTATTGGCTTCTAAGAAATACGGTGTATTGTCAATGACATTGTCTTGCATACGCACACAAACAGCGACTGTCTGTTTTAGCTTGTCATAAAGCACTTCACCTGTTTTACGATCAACAAAGTTTGCTAAGTTGATGGCTGCTAAGTTACAAACAGAGTAAGGTGCAAGTGGTTGTTCACCACATGGGTTTGTTGCAACAACTTTTTGGTTATAACCCTTAGCATTGGTCATATCATTGGCATTATCAATGAAGAAAATACCAGGTTCAGCTGAATAAGTTGCACAAAAATTAATTAAATCCCATAAGTCTCTTGCTTTAATGGTACGATATACTTTAACTGGATAACCTAAAGCGGCCCATTCACGCACATCACCTATCTCATGCCATGAAGCATCATAAAATGCTTTTTGTTTTTCATCAAGTTGATCTAAGTCTGGGAAACGCAAATCAAATAAGCCATCTTGTTCAACAGCTTCCATGAACTCTTTTGTTAGAGTAACTGAAATATTAGCACCTGTTAAGTAATCAGGATTTAAAACCTCAAAGTGACCACCATCAAGTAATTCTCTTTGAGCACGATCAACAAGTTCACTTGGTAATGATGTTTGGTTGGCAATAATAGCATCATACATCATACGATCTTGAGTTGATAAAGGAACGAATTTCAATTTATCTTTTGCTAATTGACGAACAGTAGCATCTTTTGATTGCTCCATTAAATATTTTAAGATTTTTGGATTTTGCATTTTAGAGATAATAAACTCATAGATATCTGGATGCCAATCAGCAAGCATAATCATTTGAGCCCCTCTACGAGAACCCCCTTGCTCCACTAAGTGTGTTAAGTTTGCAAGGTCATTTAACCAACTAACAGCACCTGAAGATTTACCACCAACACCTTTAGCGATTGTTGCTTTAGGTCTAAGTGTTGAACCGTTTGTACCAACACCACCACCACGAGACATAATTTCCATCACTTCTTTACGATGTTCTGAAATACCCCCACGTGAATCTTGTACAAATGGCATAACAAAGCAATTAAAATAGGTAACTTCAGTCCCGCTTCCAGCACCATACAATACCCTACCAGCAGGAATGATGTTTAGATCAGCAAGTTCTTGTGCGAATTGTTTTCCAAAATAGCTTTTCATGTAATCACTTGGTTCACTAACAGCTAGTGCATGTCCAACACGATAAGCAATTTGTTCATAGAAGATTTCCATCGGTTTATCAATCATCGAAAAAGGACGTGTAATAAGTCCAGTAGCGGCTTCTTGTTCAGATTCAAGAGACATTCTAAATTCCTCTTCAATCATGATCACAGCTTGTTCTTGGTTCATGTCAATAGACTGTACATAACCAATACCCCTTGCAGGGAATTTAGGGTCATCACGCACGATTGTTAAAACCAAATCACCTTCTTTAAGTGTTTCTAGACGGCGATCTTTTTGAGCATAACGGTCTAACATAACGAGTCTGCTAACACCTTCATGGGTTGTTTTAAAATGGTCTTCGATAGGACTTAAAAAAGGGAAACTGTTTTTTATATCCTGATTTAATTGGTTGATTAAAGACTTGCTATACATGTACATCACTCCTATTTTTTTTCTAACTATAATCATACATGTTTTTAGGTATTTAATCAACGATAATAAGTTCATTATTTATT
>CAZWEF010000015.1:0-12211 GCA_964632125.1 uncultured Erysipelotrichales bacterium | reverse complement strand
ATAATCATACATGTTTTTAGGTATTTAATCAACGATAATAAGTTCATTATTTATTTAAAAATTAATGTTTTTAGTAAAAAACAATGAATACAACAATAGAAACAAGCCATATTAAAACATTTGATGGTTTGACTTATTGCAAGATGCTTAATATACTAAATAAAAGGAGCTGATGACCATAACAAAACAAAAGACAATTCTAGAACAAACAGATCTCATACTAGAACAACGAAATAAAAACAGTGAAGAACCCCCAAAAGAAATAAAACCATCTCCTAAAAAGAATGGCATTAAGTGGTTGGTAATAGGGGCATTAAGTGTCTTGATTTTGATTTGTATTGGCTTAGTGAGCGTGAATCAACAATTAAGCAGTCAAAACAATGCTTTAAAAAAACAAATAGAACAATTACAACAAGAAGTAAAACAAGCACAAGATGCGCTAGAAACGTTTAAAGAAGAGTATCAAACATCCTTAACCCAAACTAAAAATGTTTATTTAACATTTGATGATGGACCAAGTACTCAAACGAGTGCTATTTTAGATATACTCAAACAATACAATGTCAAAGCAACATTTTTTGTGCTTGGTGGTAAAGACCACGCTTTGTATCAACGCATTGTCAATGAAGGGCACCAAATTGCGATTCATACATACACACATCAGTATCAAGATATCTATGCATCAGTTGATGCTTACTTTAAGGATATGTATGCACTTGCGGATGAACTTCAACATGTGACAGGTGTTAGACCACAAGTTTTTCGATTCCCTGGTGGTAGCTCTAATACCATTGGTAGTCAAGAAGTGATTGAAGGCATCATTAAACGTTCGAAGGAAGAAGGTCTTGTTTACTTTGATTGGAATTGTGATAGTCAAGACGCAAGTAAGCGTGATGTCACCTCTGAACATATTGCAACACAATCTAAATATTGTATTGGCAAACAAAATGTTGTTTTATTGATGCATGATAGTGAAACTAAAGGACAAACAAAAGAAGCATTGCCAAGTATCATTGAAGCTTATCAAAATGAACAATACGTGTTTAGACGCCTTAATGTTTTATCACCATTGGTACAGCACAAACAAATGGAATAGGAGGATCATGATGTTAAACATAACATTTCATCAAGCGACTAGAGATGATGTCACAGCGATTTATCAACTCATTAACCAACTTGCCATCTATGAACATTTAGAACATGAAGTAATTGGCACACAAGAAGCACTTGAATATTATTTATTTGAAGATATAAAAGCCCATGTTGTGCTTGTAAAAGAAGATGGTGAAGCAATTGGTTTTGCATTATACTTTTATACATTTTCAACATTCTTATGTGCACCAGGTATGTATTTAGAAGATTTATTTATAAAGCCAGGTTATCGTAAGCAAGGCATCGGATTTCAACTTATTCAATATTTAATCACCATTTGTTTAGAAACATCATTACAAAGACTAGAATGGTCATGTCTTGATTGGAATGTATCTTCAATTGATTTTTATGAACGAAAACTAGGGGCAACCAATCAAAAAGAATGGTTAAAATATCGATTAACTCATCAAGACATGAAACGACTTATGAATACATGATGGATATCAAAACAATCTTAAGCAAAACATTTAAACAAATTGAAGTGTTTCAAGAAGAAATCCAAAACAGTGATTATTGTGGTTGTTTCATAGTGAATCAAGAAACAACATATCGAGTGAGAGTTGCAAAAATAACACCTAAAAAGATTGGCCAATTTGTCGCAATATGGGAAAAAGATGAAAAAGGAAATAATGTCGCATATAGTGAGTCATCCTTCCCTGATTGTTTGGTGGTTTATTGCTTTAACCAACAAATGGTTGGTTGTTTTAAATTTCCTAAAGATGTTTTAAAACAACAAAACATTTTAAAAACAGAGACACAAAAAGGGAAGATGGGGTTTAGGGTTTACCCTCCATGGGACAAGCCAATTGCTAAGCAAGCACTAAAAACGCAAGCTTGGCAAGTACCTTATTTTGAGATCGATGAAAGACACTTCTTTAAATGAACGAAGTGTTTTTTTATACAAAAAAAGCACTCAAAGAGCGCTTATTTCCCCAATGCAAGCAAACCAGCTTTAGTAATGAAGTTAACTGGTTGATTGAAATGTGGTAAGAAGAATAAATCGGTTAATGCCAATTTATCAATTGAATAGTTTTCTTGGATTGCAAGTGAGAACATATGTAGTGCAAGTGTTACATCAGTCGTACTTGACATTTGTGCACCTAAAATACGTCTTGATTTGCGATCCCAAACGACTTTTAAAGTCACTTGATCATTTTCTTTCATGAATGTTGGTTTTAACCACTCAGTGACAGTCACTTCACCAAAATCATAACCTAAGCGTTCCGCAACAGTTGCAGTGATACCAGTTGAACATAATGTTAAACCAAAGATATGGATTGCATTACTTCCTTGTACCCCTTGCATTTGAATATCAGTTCCACCAATGTTATGAGCAGCAACTAACCCTGTACGCACTGCATTTGTTGCAAGTGCAATATAGCCTTGTCCACCCATTGCATTACTTTGAATGGTTGCACAATCCCCAATAGCATAAACGCCAGGAATACTTGTTTCTTGTCGGTTATTAACTTTTATTGCACCATTTGGGGCTAATTCAAGTTTTGAACCTTTAAACATATCAGTATTTGGTTTAAAGCCAATTGACATTAAAACCATGTCAGCATCATATTGACCTTTTGTTGTTTTAACAGCCACAACTTTTCCATCTTTACCAATCATTTCAGTAACAAGCTCTCCTAAGTGGAGTTCAATACCATTGTCAGATAAGTTTTTTTCCATTTGATCTTGAAACTCAGGATCATAATAGTTATTTAATACTTGTTGATCATTAATCAAAACAACTTCTTTACCATTTTGTTTAAATGCTTCAACAAGCTCTACACCAATGTATCCAGCACCAACAACGGCAACTTTCTTAATGCTAGGATCTTTAATTTTTTCAATAATTGATTCAGCGTTTTGATACAATTTTGCAAAAGTAACATTTTCTAAATCCATACCTGGTAATGGTGGCAATATTGGCCATGACCCAACACCCAATACCAATTTGTCATAATGATCTTCTTTTGTTTCATTTGAAGTTATGTTTTTAACAGTCACAACTTGTTTATCAAAATCAACACCAACAAGTTCATAACCCATATTAACTTCGATACCTTTTTGTGCAAGCATTTCTGGATTTGCATAAAATAAACCTTCAGGTCCATCAATCACATGACCAATCCATAATGCCATACCACAACCTAAAAACGAAATATTGGTGTTGCGATCATATGTCACAACATCAAACTGATCCCCATAATTATCTGCTAATGCAGTTAATGTATGAGTTCCGGCGTGATTAGCGCCAATTACAATAACTCTCTTTTTCATCTCTTCCCTCCTTCTATCATCATAGCATAGTGCATTTTTAAACTCAAACAATTTGTTGTTAAAATTTTATTAATATTAACATATAGATGGTTTTGACATCATTTATGGTCGTCATAAGGCAAATAATGTGTTATAATGGCTAAAGTAATCAATTATGACGCAACAAATAAGGAAGAGGATAAGGATTGACATGACAAAAGAGAAAATGACTCATTTTGATGATTTAGCTGATTTTATGGTGACAAACGGTGATGAACAAGAAGCAATCAATTTTTTAAACCAAATTAAGGAACAAGCAGAGGCAATTGTTGAACAAGCAAATAACGAGGAAGACCTTGAAAAAAAGAAGGCATTGTTATTAGAATCACTGGACTTGTTTCCTTTTCAAATCTCTACGTATTTAATGTTAATTGATTTAGAAGAAAACAACTTCAAACGATTAGAGATTATCATGAATGGATTAAATGAAATTGGTGTGATGATGCAACTTGAAGAGGCGAACCCAAGTGATATGGAGGTCTTTGATCAAATGAAAGAAGATTATCTTGAACTGATGTCTCATTATTTCTTTACACTAGTTGAATGTGGCATTTATTTAGAAGCAGCACATGCTGGGAAAAACCTCGTACAATTAGATGAAACAAGAAATACTGAAATTGCCCAGTTGTTGGTGTTCTTATATGTTGGTATTGAATGGTATCAAGAATTGGATGCTTTTATTGCGAGCCAAAAGGGTTATCGCAATTGTTACTATGATGTCGCAGTTTTAATGAAACACCTTAAACTAGACCAAAAAGCATATGCAGATGCAGTGATGCAACGAATTGATCAAGAGTTCCCTGCATTTAGAGACGCTGTTCTTGATTTGGATAATGATGATCAACAAGATGATTTTAGAATGATGGGTTTCTTGTTGTCTAATTTTGGTTTATATGAGATACTTGAAGGATATTTAAGTGATAGCCATCCGCAATTAGCGTAGGGTGGTTTTTTTATATGTGTAGGAAGTTTCTTAAAACACTAAACAAAACATTTTAGTGTGATATAAAACACTAATGATGTACCAACACGGTATAATTAATTAAATTAAAATACCTATATGTTAGTTTACACATTAATTTATCTATGATATAATCAAATAGATATAAGTTCGTGTGCAAAAAGTGGAAATAGGGGGGGTATTTGCGTGAAGGTACTTTATCTTGATAATGATTGCGACTATCTAATGCTAATTAAGGAAGCATTAGAACATCAAGGTCATCATGTAGACGTAGCAGAAACTGTTGCTCAAGCAGTGGAGTTATTTAAAGAACATACATATGATTTGATTTTGTGTGATGTAAAACTAGAAGGTATTAATGGCGTGGAATTTGTTTATTTGGTTAAAAGTATGGCACCATCCATGCAAGTGTTTGTGCTTTCATCATCAAGTGATATACAAGATGAAATGCGCTGCCTTGAACTTGGAGTTGAGGAGTATATTTCAAAGCCTTTCAATCTTGAAGCATTGATGATGAGGTTAGAGGCAATTGATACTTTAAAAGAACATGTAAATGAAGATTATTTAAGAAGTGAAGCGGAGCATGTAGAGGTCGAACTAAAGAAGCGAAAAGTGTATAAAAACAATCGCCTTATTCGACTATCTTTTTTAGAGTATCAATTGCTTGTTTACTTTTTAAAAAACCGTAATGTTGCTTTGTCAAGACACAAGATTATAAAAGATGTGTGGCATGAGCATGGTCAGGATACTAATTTTAGGACTGTCGATACACATGTTAAGAAAATTCGCTCTAAATTGGATTTAGATGCTATTGTGTCAATTCGTAGTGTTGGATATGAGTGGTATGAGTAGGGTGTTTATACACCTTTTTTTTATGGATTTTCTCTACGTGTTGTTGCTTTGGCATATTGGACAAAAACAATGGAAAAAGATGTGATTATGTGGGATGTTCAATCATTGGGTTATATATATGTTGATGCTTATTGTGACTAATTTAATATGGGTAAAAAAAGAATAGATGGATATAGTGATGAAAACGAACTAAAATAATTATTTTTATATGACAAAGTTGGTCGGATAGAGTTACAGTCATTGTATTGTTTTTAATCAGCTTGTTTTGTTGCTTTTGATGATGCTTTATGAAGTGTAGTGGTTAGTGTCAAAGATGTTAGAGGGCATTTTTATGTATGAAAAGGTTTTGATTTTATCATTGCTTGAGGAACTTTTGTGGATATTTAAAATCAAATAATGCATCAAAGATAAGTTTATGATATAATGACAAAGAATGGAGGGATACCATGTGGTTTGATTTTAACAGCATCACTTTTGGTTGGGAGCAGTTTATTTTATTACTTAGAACTGTTTTAGATATTCTTATTGTGTGGGCGATTGTTTATCAATTGTTCAAGGTGGTTCGTCGTTCAGTTAAGACGATGCAATTATTTAAAGGGGTATTGATTATATTAGTTATTCGTGTTTTGAGTGATTTGTTACAGTTAAACACGGTTGCTTGGCTTGCTAATCAAGCATTAACATGGGGATTTCTAGCCATTATTATCATTTTTCAACCAGAGATTCGTGGACTGCTTGAAAAAATGGGACAAGCTCAAATCTTTACCAACTTTAGTACCATGACTGTTTCTGAAAAGGAAATGGTTGTAAATGAAATTTTTAAAACAGTTGATTACCTATCTAGTCATAAAATAGGTGCACTTATTTCATTTGAACGCGCACAATCGATGCAAGATTACGTTCAAACTGGGATTTTGATTAATGCACTTGTTAAAAGTGAACTGTTAATTTCGTTATTTACACCAAATATGCCACTGCATGATGGTGCGGTTATTTTACAAGGGTCACGAATTACATGTGCTTCAGCGTATTTTCCGCCAACATCAAAGGAGTTGTCGCCACGTTATGGAGCACGACACCGTGCTGCACTGGGTATTAGTGAAATCACGGATTCAGTTACAATCATAGTGTCTGAAGAAACTGGGAATGTGTCTTTTGCAATCCGAGGTGAACTAACACGTGTTAGCGTAGAAGAGTTTAAACAAAGATTAATGGATGAAATTGGATTGTTTATTGGAGGTGAAATTTATGAAGCTGCCTAGTTCAAAAAAGGATCCTAAAGTAAATGATCTTGATAAAAAAGATAAGCAACAAATTTTGAAAGAGAAGGAAGAAGCAAAAAAGAAAACGGAAGAAGCAAAACAAATTGCTAGAAGTAGTCGACGTGTTGTCAATCGTTATAAAGCAATAGAGGTTTGGTTGGTGAAAAACTTTAAAGCACTGTCACATCAATTAGATGAAGTCATGATGAAACCAAGACGTGGGAAAGTTTTAGCGTTTGTCATTGCTGTTGTGCTTGTTGCGGGTGTGAGTGGTGATTTAATTAAGGGCGCTTTTGCAACGCCTCAAACGGCGATTACAATTGATGATGTGCCAGTCGAAGTGGTTAATAATGCTGCTTATGAAGTGAGTGGTGTCCCTAAAACAGTGGATTTGATTTTGACAGGTGATATGTCAGATATTCAAATGGCAAGAACGCAAAATAAATTACAAGTTGTATTGGACTTAAAGGGCTTAAGTGAAGGTAAACATGTTGTTGCTTTTAGTGTGTTAAATGTATCATCTCGTTTGAGATGGACGACTTCACCGTCAACTGTTTCAATTGAGTTGAAGAAACGTACAGCACAAATCTTTAATTTTAATTATAAATTTATTAATGAATCAAAGAAAAATGATCGTTTTATTCTTGGACAACCAACTTTTAATACCAATGAAGTAACCATCACGGCTTCGCAAGAAACGCTTGACCAGGTTGCATCAGTTGAAGCCATTATTGATGTGGCCAACGTGACTGAAACATTTGAACGTGACGTTGAAGTTGTCGCATTCAATCAAAGTGGTGTTCGAATGGATGTTGAGGTGCTACCTGCTACAGTTAGTGTTAAAGTGCCTGTCACATCGCCGAGTAAAGAGGTACGTTTAAATGTCACTTCAACTGGGACAGTGCCAAATAATAAAGCGATTGATGAGGTAGCTACAGATCATAATACTATTACAATCTATGGTAAAGATGAGTTGTTGACAACCATTAATCAAGTGGATGTTGTGATTGATGCGACTCAATTAACGCAAGACACAAACAAAATCACTGAGCCAATTAATTTCCCGGCTGGTATTAGTTCGGATATTAAGTCAGTAAGTATGACAGTTAAGGTCGGTGAAAAGGTAACACGTATCATTGATCAAATTGGTGTTAAATCGAGAAATAACGAATCACGTAAACCAATCAATACGCTTGATCCTGGTGAGAATTTTGCTTCAGTACTCGTTACTGGAACGCAACGTAATGTTGATGCCATGACAGCTGATCAAATAGATGTGTTTATTGATGTGGCCAACCAACCAACTGGTGTGGATATAGTGCTCCCGCTGGAGGTTGAAAGTAAGGGCAATAGTTTTGTAACTGTTGAGATTGCTTCGAAACCAAAAATTAGAATACGTATAGGAGAATAAGATGGGAAAATATTTTGGAACTGACGGATTTAGAGGTCAAGCCAATGCTGGCTTAAATGTAGAACATGCTTATAAAATAGGCCGTTTTTTAGGCAATTACTTTGGTCAAGATCATACGGCAGAAATTGTGATTGGTCGTGATACCCGAATTTCTGGTGGGATGTTTGAAGCTGCTTTACTTGCAGGGTTAACGGCTGTTGGTGGTCATGGATACAGTCTTGGGGTGACGTCTACGCCTTGTGTTGCATATGTTACAAAAAAAGAGCATTTTGATATTGGGGTTATGATTTCTGCAAGTCATAATCCGTACTATGACAATGGTATTAAGTTATTTGCTTCAAATGGGCACAAAATAGATGATAAACTAGAGCTTTTAATTGAAGCTTATATTGATGCAAAAGAAGACACAATTCAAAATCAAACAAATGAACGCATAGGGAAAACAGTTCAATACCCTGAAGGAATAAAACTATATGAGGATGCTATTGTTCAACTTGCAACGATGCGACTAACGGGAATGAAAATCGGATTAGATTTGGCCAATGGGTCAGCAACAGCAACGGCTGTCGAAATATTTGATCGATTGGGAGCAGAAGTGCATGTGATGGGTAATACGCCAAATGGTATTAACATTAATGATCATTGTGGATCAACGCATCCACAAAAGTTACAAGCATATGTTAAAGAACATCAACTAGACATTGGTCTAGCATTTGATGGGGACGCTGATCGACTTATTGCCGTTGATGAACAAGGTCGTATTGTGGATGGGGATATGATTTTATATGTATGTGGTTGTGACATGCATCAACGAAATGCGTTATCTAAAGACACAATAGTAACGACAGTGATGTCTAACATTGGTCTTTACTTAGCGTTGGATAAAAAAGGTATTCGTTATGAAAAAACAGCTGTTGGTGATAAATATGTTCATCAATGCATGGAAGCTAATGGTTACGCTATTGGTGGAGAACAATCAGGACACATTATATTCATGGAACATGCAACAACAGGAGATGGCGTTTTAAGTGCTTTGATGCTATTGGAAGCTGTTAAACGCTCTAAGAAAACACTTGGTCAGCTTGCTGATGAAGTCACAATCTTCCCGCAACTTCTTGTCAATGTTAAAGTAACAAACAAAGAAGCTGTACTGGCGAGTGAAAAAATGCATCAAGCGATAAAAGAAGTTGAGGCTTTGCTTCAAAATGAAGGTCGTGTGCTTGTTCGCCCTAGTGGCACTGAGCCATTAATTCGTGTGATGGTTGAAGCTAAAACGGAAGCGTTATGTCAAAAGTATGTTGAGGCTATTGTAAGGGAAATGGAGGTTTAACTCCATTTTTTTTTAGAATCAAGATACTTTTTCCGTTTTTGCGAAGATTAAAGTCTTGTCATAAAAAATAGCGCTTGAAAAGTACGTTTTATGTTGGGTTTATGAAGGTTGTATATATATTTTTTTATAAGATAGAATAATTTGTGTGTTTATTGCGATAAATAGATTGCAAAACAAGGAAAGCTATATTATAATGAATGATATAGTGTAAGAATTTGGAGGGATAAAAATGGGATATAGAGTAAATATAGTTGAAGATGATCAAGATTTGAATACATTACTAAGAGCATATTTAGAGAATGAGCAATTTGAAGTTCATAGTTTTACGACATATAAAGAAGCGCATGATCACGTAAATGATGATGTGGATATTTGGATTATGGATGTCGTGCTAGATGAACATAGTGGGTTTGACCTATTACAAGAAATCAAATCAAACAACCAAGATACACCTGTCATTTTAATGTCTGCACGTGACCAAGAGTTTGATCGTGTGATTGGACTAGAAAAAGGGAGTGATGACTATGTCACAAAACCATTTTCGCCAAAAGAAGTGGTATTAAGAGCAAACAATATTTTGAAACGTAAAGTTAGTACGTTTACTGATCAAATGGATTATTCAATTTATCACATTGATCTAAGAAAAAGAAGAGTGTATTGTGATGATGAAGAGATTGAACTTACAACAAAAGAATTCGAATTGTTGATGTACTTTGTTCAAAATAAGACGATTGCTTTTTCTCGTGAGGAAATTGCTGAAGCGGTTTGGGACAATGATTCAGTTGCATCACTTCGTGTCATTGATGATACCATTAGACGTTTAAGAAAGAAAATGCCAAGCATCAAAATACGTACAATTTATGGTTATGGTTATCGACTAGACTAGTATGAAAAATGATCGAGAATCATCGTACTTTCTTCATGATGTTAAGAATTCAATTGCGGTGATAGAAGCGTATGTTGAGAGTTTAAAAGATGGTATATACCCTTATGGGACAATGGAAGCAACGATTGATGTCGTTTTGATGCAAACTAAGGCGTTGGAAAGACAAATAAAGGAATATTTACTTCAAGAAAAAAGTGTTTCAATGACTTATGAACAGGTTAGCCTTGTTGATTTAGAGTCGTTGATTTATGAGATTGTTAGGCCATATCAACTTAAATACAAACACATTCATTTTGTGTTTGAGATGGATCACGTAGAGTGGCAAACAAATGAAAATGCTATGCGTACAATTGTGTCTAATATTTTGATTAATGCTATTCGTTATGCGAAAACAAAAGTGCATATTGAGTTAAATGCAACAAAGTTAAGTATTACAAATGACGGACCTAAAATTGAGGAAGATATTTTGTCTAGAATTACAGAATTGTATGTCGTTGGAAAACGAGGGCAAACTGGTTTGGGCATACCTCATTCGATGCGTTTGATTAAGGCTTTAGGGTTAAACTTAGATATTATCAATGAAGAATACAATGTTTCATTTGTTGTTTCGATGAAGTAAGGGCATAGCCCTTTTTTTATTGATAATAAAAACGATGCGTTTATTTATTGAATAAAAAGACATTGATTTTGATAATTTAGAGTTGAAACATGTTCAGTTTTGGGGGTGTATGTGTTATACTGTTTTAGAGGTGTTATGATGCATGCTTACATCATGATTTGTTTAGGAATTGTTTTGCTTTATGGGATTCAAATTGTCTTACTGTCATTAAAAGTAACAGGTGTAGAAAAGATGGTCATTTTTCATGTGAAAGACTTTGAAAGATTAAGTAAAGATAAACAAGAAAAAATTACATCAATTGTAAAGGCTAACTTTATGAGGATGTTGCTTTTGCATAGTTTAACCTTAATTGGTATGACATTTCTTGTTATGAACATTAAGAATTTATATGTGGGTGTAGAGCGTGTCTATCCACTAATATTACTAGGGATTAGTTTAATGGTGACGTCTTTCGATGCAGTCGTTACGACACAAAAGATTGAAGGAATTGGTAGTTAGTGGGGGTAAATTATGAGGATTATTCAAAAAGTGCTTGATAATCAATTCATTAGAAAACATCGTGAAGGCACAATGTTATTTTTAGATTTATCGATGGTATGCTTTGCTTTTATTATGGCAGAGCTTTTTCGCGTAGGGTTTGATACAGCTCTTTTTTTAGAATCATTAAAACACTTTTGGTGGTTGACGTTTTTAGTTGTTTTGATTCACATTGCATCATTTATTTTGACTGGTGTTAATAAAAGTTTATGGAAATACTTTGGACTTAGTGAAGTAAAAAATATTGTGATATCAAACTTGCTTGCTGGACTAGGACTGATGTTGTTTAGTGTCTTGATGTTTCAAGATTTTAATAATGTTAGTTACATCATCCAATCAGAGATTTATGCAACATTACTCATGTTCTCACTAAGAGCGTTCTATCGTAGTTTAAGAGAACGAGCAACCACTATTGAAAGTAAAAAAAGAAAAAGAGCACTGATTGTTGGTGCTGGAGATGCAGGGTATATCTTACTTAAAGAGACATTGCAAACAAAATCCATAGATGATATTTTAGTTGGATTCGTAGATGATTATAAAGTAGGGCGTAAGGTTGCGGGCTATAAGGTGATTGGCGCAGTTGCTGATTTACCTGAATTGGTGGATAAGCACAATATTGATGTTGTTTACATTGCCATGCCTAGTGTTGATTTTGCCTATCAAAAGGAAGTGTTAGAAGTTTGTCAATCTATTGGTGTTGCAACTAAAGTAATGAAAAAACGTTCGCAAACATTAAAAGATAGTAATGGTAAACTAAGTTACCCAGTTGAAGATGTTTCAATTGAAGACTTATTGGGTCGGGGCCAAGTTCAACTTGATTCAAATGAAATTTCGAGTTATTTATCAGGGAAAGTTGTTGTTGTGACAGGTGCTGGAGGATCGATTGGG
>CAZWEF010000014.1:12817-28412 GCA_964632125.1 uncultured Erysipelotrichales bacterium | reverse complement strand
CGAGAAGTTGATGATTTTACGAACTTCTTCCACCCACTAAATTGACAAAGAACCTTTTTTTATAAGAAAAACGTACTTTCGTACGTTACAATGTTTCTCCATTTGTTTCAATTACTTTTTTATACCAATAGAAACTATCTTTTTTGTATCGTTTTAACTCTTTTTCACTTTCTTCATCACGATCAACATAAACAAAACCATATCGTTTTGCATATCCATTTAACCATGAAAACAAATCTTGGAACGACCAAGTACAATACCCAAGCACCTGACACCCTTCTTCAATTGCTAAATTGATTTGTTCAATGTGTTGTTTCAAATAATCAATTCGATAATCATCATGAACCAACTCACCTTCAAGCGTATCATAGGCACCTAATCCATTTTCCGTAATTAAGACTGGCAGTTCATATCGTGACGCAATTTGTCTTAATGAATAACGAAGCCCCTCAGGGTCAATTCCCCAACCCCAATCAGTTCGTTTGATATGTGGGTTTGTCCCTCTTGAAAAGAAGACATCAGTTGGCATTGAATCCACATCAGATTGAACAGTATTTGATTGTGTCACTGTCTCTACTTCGGCATTTGGACGAAGATAGTAGTTGGTTTGATAATAGTTCACTCCCATAAAGTCAGGCTTTCCCTTTGCAAGTATGTCATCATCACCAGGCAGTGAAGGTATGTGATATCCCATTTTTTTTATGAGTGCAAGTTGGATGGCTGAATAATGTCCTCTTGCATACACATCAAGCCAAAAGTTTTCAAGCAACTCACGCGCATCATCATTGGCCATAACGTCATTTGGGTGACCACTTGCAGGATAACCAGGACCATAAGCAAAACTTGGTCCAACAAGGCCACTTGGTACCATTTCTCTAAACAACGCAATGGCAGAAGCATTGGCTAAATTTGCATGATGATTAGCAGTTAAGAAACGTTGAAAATCCGATACTTTAGGTGGATGAAGTTTGATTAAATAACCTAGTGTAGTAAATACATTTTGTTCATTCATTGTAACCCAATATTTAACTTTTGATCCATACTCACGATATAAAACACGGCAGTAATTTGTAAAGTCTTCAACAATTTGTCTTGACTCAAAACCTTGATAAGCATCTTGCAATGCTTGTGGTAAATCCCAATGATAAATGGTCACAATTGGTTCAATCCCTAATGCAAGCATTTCATCAATGACATGATGATAAAAATCAATTCCTGCTTTGTTTTCTTCACCTTTACCATTTGGTAAAATACGAGGCCAAGAGATTGAAAAACGGTAAGCTTTAAGTCCCATTTCATGCATCAATTGAATGTCTTCTTTATAACGATGATAAAAATCAATGGCAACATCACCATTCGTATTTTTCAATGTATTTCCTGGTATTTTCGCATAAACATCCCAAATACTTGGCCCTTTACCATCAAGCATAGCACCACCTTCAATTTGATAAGCAGCACTTGCACTACCCCATAAAAAGTCTTTTTGAAACATATCTATTCTCCTTTACTTGCTTGTATTTCATCACATTTCATTGAAATGTATCGACACATTGCTTCAAATTTTTGATTTTCTCGTCGTTTAAAGAAAAACGACATAATTCTATGATTGGTTTCTAAACGTTTTGTTACACCATCTAAATCAAATGCATAATACAAATTCGTTGTTCCATCTTCATTTTCAGTAAGAGAAAATGTCACAATATAGGTTTCTAATGTTTCCTTATGCAATGAATAAACAATGCTTTTATTTTGTTCTACACGGATTACTTTAACAAACATCTTTAATGTTTGTTTATGATGTGGAGCATCATATTGATAATCAATTGACTCAAGATCATCTAGTGTATACTTATTTTCAACATGTTGATTGGCATTATCTACCACCAATTGTCCTAAGACTTGATACATCACATCAATAGGATAATTAAAGTTTTTCGAATTCTTCATAAAGTCACTCCTTAATAAATAAAGAGGCTATCGCCCCTTATTTTTATTCACCAGATTTTAAGTATTGTTTATTTGCAAGTAAGACGAATGGTAAGTACATTGCAAATGAAATACCCAAACAGATAATTGATGTAATAATTGCTCCAATATTAAAGTTAGTTGCAAGTGCTGCACCAATAATTGGTGGTGTTGTCCATGGTACTGCTTGTACTACTGGTCCCGCGAAACCAATGTATGACATGATGTACCCAAATGCTGCCATTGTCGGCGCTGTGAATAGGAATGGCACCAAGAATAGTGGGTTCAATACAATTGGAATCCCAAAGATAACTGGTTCATTGATTTCGAAGATTCCAGACCAAATTGAGATGTCAGCAACTTGTTTATAGTCAGGACGTTTAGCAAATAAGAAAATCGCAATCAGTAACCCTAAAGTAGCTCCTGAACCCCCCATATTTGCATAGATAACCCAACTGTTTGCACTCCATGGAACAAGACTTGTCATTTGTCCAGCTTGATAAGCTTGCATGTTTAATTTATCAAATACACCCCAGATTGGTTCAACAACTGGTGACATCATGTTTGCCCCGTGAAGCCCAAAGAACCAAAGAATGGTTTGAATTAATAGTACGAAGAATGATGCAAGTAGACCTGGTAGGAATGGTGGTTTAACACCTGGTTGGAATGAACCAAATAAATTCATTAAACTACTTTGTAATGATGTTTCAATCAATTTAAACAAATTGAATGGAACAACTACACCGTCAATTTTATCACCGATACCCAATGATGCAAGAACACCAAATAACCAAGGCACAACTGCGATTGCAAGTAACGTAATCGCTCCTGGAATAATCGCCATGAATGCACGACTAACTGCAGGTGGCACCATATCCGGCATTTTAATTACCCAGCCTTTTCTAACTATAGCGACATAAACTTCTACTGAAATAAGACCAACAAACAACCCAACGAAAATACCCATTGAACCAAAGTAATGTGTCATCCAAGGTGCTACATCACTTACACGATTTAAAGGACTTAGAATAAAGAATGACGCCATAGCAAGAAGCGCTGCTGGAAGTGGGTCAGTTTCTTCATGCACTGCTCTTACATACGCTAATGATACGGCAACAGCTAAAGCAATAAGCGATAGTGTCCCTGCATCAAGTGCAGCAATCCAAGGATTGATGTACGTATGTGTAAATTGTGAGAATGCATTGACTTCTGCCTTTGGCATTCCCATAAAGAAGTTGATAATATCTTTTAATGTAGAATTGTTACTGAGTAATACGTTACTGACCATGACAGCTAATGCTCCAGCCATTGTTAGTGGCAATGTAGAAGCAAAACCATCACGGATGGCAACCATGTGTTTTTGGCCACCAATGCGTCCAGCTACGGACATAAACTTATCCATAAAACTATCCATTTTTTTCTCTCCCCTTTTGTTTTTCTATCCACATAGTAGCATACTATGGAAACGATTACAATATGAGAAGGTGAAAAAAAATAAGTTTTTGGTATAGTCCATTTAGTGATTATCCATAGATAGTGTTGTCTTTGTTTTTGTCTAATTTAAATTATTCTTTTGATATCATGCTTTTTCTATTTCTCAATGATTCAGTACTTTGATAGATAGATTTGATTTATTTTTTCAATTGTTTTAATGTTTTAATTTATCATCTATTAAACTAAAATTTAATTTCGTTTGTTTTAAAAAAAACACCCAATTAAGGGTGACTTTCTTTAGTTCTTACCAAGTAATTTAAACATGTTTTTCTTATACACTTCAACACCAGGCTGATCAAACGGGTTGACACCAAGCATCAAGACTGAAAGCGCACATGCTTTCATAAAGAAATACGAAACATAACCAACACTATAAGCATCAAGTTTAGATAGTGTTACCACAATGTTTGGCACTTTTCCTGTTTGCGTATGTGCTTCAAGGGTTCCTTTAAAAGCTTGTTTATTAACAAAATCAACACTTTTTCCTGCTAAGTAGTTGAGTTCATCTAAATTTTCTTTGTCTTCTTCAATGATTAAATCACTTTGTGGACTCTCAATCATTAAAATGGTTTCAAATAATACTTTAGATCCATCTTGAATAAATTGACCAAGTGAATGCAAATCAGTTGAAAAAGTCGCACTTGTTGGAAGTAAACCAACACCATCTTTACCTTCTGACTCCCCAAATAGTTGTTTCCACCATTCAGCATACATGGCCATTTGAAGTTCGTAAGTCACAAACATTTCAGCAGCATACCCTTTTTTATAGAGCAAATGTCGTCCAATAGCGTATTGATAAACTGGGTTCTCTTTAATTGATGGAACCATAAAATCTTCCATTGCTTGCGCAGCACCATTCATAATGGCTTCAATATCAATACCTGCACATGCAATTGGTAAAAGTCCAACTGCAGTAAACACTGAGTATCTACCACCAACATTATCAGGAATGACAAATGTTTGATAACCTTCTTTATCTGCTATATTCTTTAAAATACCTTTATTTGCATCAGTAGTTGCAAAGATGTACTCATGAGCCTTGTCACCATAAGTTTTAGTTGCTAATTGTTTCAAGAAACGGAATGCAATTGATGTTTCCGTTGTTGTACCTGATTTTGAAATAACATTGATCGCAAAACGTCTACCTTCTAAACGCTTCAATGCTTGGTTTAAATAATTTGATGAAAATGTATTACCTAAAAAGATCACCTCGATACCATCTCGATATAACCCTTTAATGCTTTCAATAAATGCACGTGCCCCTAAATACGACCCACCAATACCAACAACAACCAAAACATCACAATTTGTTTGAATCCATTTAGCAGCTTGATTAATTCGTTCAAACTCTGCACGGTCGTATTGTGTTGGATAATCATACCACCCAATAAAATCATTACCCTTACACGTTTTATCTTTCAAACTTTTTTCAATAGATGTTATTGTTTCTTGATACTGGTCAATCGATTCAGTTAATGCATGTTTTAAATCTACTTTAATCATGTTTGTTTTCCCCCTTTAAAAGTGCTTGTTCAATCCACTGTGGCAACATCTCTTTGAGTGTGCTAAATCCTAATGGTGTTTCTTGAATCCCTCTTTTGTATTTACGCCACATCTCTCTTTTTTCTTTTCTCTTATACTGCTTGTTTAAAGCCTTAAGACTAAGTTTAAGATGTTTTTGTTCGTGATCAATCTCAATGATTCTTACTTTAACCATTTGTCCCACATCAACAAATTGCGTAATTTCTTTTACATAACCTTCCGAGATTTCAGAAATATGGACCAACCCCGTGTAGTTGTCAACAAAAGACAAAAAAGCACCATATGATTGAACACCAGTCACCATGCCTTCTATAACATCCCCTACTTTAAAGTTGTTCATGCCATCACCTCCTTTAAAGTATAGCACAATTCATTGCTTTTTTAAAATATAATGTGCTATAATTTTTAAAGGAGTGATAAAGAATGTTAATTAGTATGTACCCTTTTTGGGCAGGTGTTATTTCACTTGCAGTAGCACAGCTTTCTAAACCGTTTTTCAATTTAATCATTTATAAAAGATGGGATCGCCGTCTTATTTTTGCAAGTGGATCTTTCCCTAGTTCACATACATCTACTGTCACTGCACTAACTTTATCTGTTGGTTTAAAGGAGCACTTTTCATCTACTTTGTTTGCTGTCACTTTAGTGTTTTCACTTATTATTGCGTATGATGCAATGAATGTAAGATACTATTCCGGAAAAAATATTGAGATTACTCAAAAGCTCATAGATGATTTAAAAGAAGTTACAGTCATCAATTTAGATGACCCTATTTATCAAACAAGAATGAAGGCAGTACTTGGTCATAAATTAACTGAAGTTTTAGGTGGCATATCAGTTGGTATCTTAGTGTCATCAGTGTTATACTTAATTATAGCGAGGTGAGTAAATGGAAACAATTGAACAAGAGATTGTTGCAGTTTTAGATAAAATTAGACCCTATCTACAAAGTGATGGTGGTGATGTCGAATTTGTTTCATTTAGTGAAGGCACTGTGGTTGTCCGTATGCTTGGTGCTTGTTCTGACTGTGACATTAATCATGTAACATTAAAAGATGGTGTGGAACAAATATTAATTGAAGAGATTCCAGGTGTCTTTGAAGTTGTTTTAGAAGAAGCTTCATTTTAGAGCGAGAGCTCTTTTTTTCATGAAAAAAGACCATCTTGGATGGTCATTTCAAAAGAATACTAATGCCTGATACAATTAATAAAACATTCGTTAAGGTCATAAAGAATGCTTGTGACATACGATGATGCAATATTTCTCCTATTTTTAACCCACCAAATAAGGCAATTGTTGCACCAACTAAGTAGTAAATCATTGTGCCATCAAATGACATCGTTTGAAGTTGAAAGAAGAGAATGACAATATTAAGAATTAACCAAATACCTGATAATGTTGCCCTAAAAGCTTGTTTATCTGGTAATTTATTTTTTGCATAAATGATTAAGATGGGCCCACCAATAATGAACAATCCATGAACGATGCCTGATGTTAATAAAATGATTTTAGAAACAATGGGACCATAGCTCTTAGATTGATTCTTGGTGATTAAGCCTTTAATACCAACACCAATGACGACTATAGGCAATAAAACAAGAAGAAGATCGGGCGTAATCATCGTGGATAAAAGAAGGCCTACAATGACACCTATCCCCATATAAATGAGAATACGTTTAAGTTCTTGTTTGTTAACGTCTTGGTGATAACGAAATAAAATAAAGGCCGAGGCAAGTATGCCCATGACATTTAAAACAAATTTACTGCTGTCAATACCAATTAACATAATCGCAAATGGCATTGCAATAATCGTGCCTGCAAAACCTGTAATACCTTGGAAGATATTAGAAACTGCAACCACAAGATAAAATAGAATCAATGTCAAAACTGGCACAATAAAACCTCCTTAAACGAGTGTTTGAATCGATTCAAACAAAGTTGTAAAGTCACTTCCTTTACGATAAAACACAGCAGGTTTACCAATTGGTGCCTCAACATGATGCGTTGTGCGCCCTGCATATGATGTACCATCCATTAAATGAATCCACTCACCTTTTGGTAAATAAACCATTCTACTTGTTTGACCTTGTTCAATAATAGGCGCAACAACCATATCTTCACCAAACATATATGTATCCTGAATTGACTTAACAGCTTCGTGATCATCATGCACAAACAAAGCACGTTGAACTGGTATCCCAAGTTCATGATTTTGTTGAACAAGATGTTTTGTGTATGGTGATAGTGTTTTGTATATGGTTGAAAATAGTGCTAGATGTTTCATACAAGATGCACTGTTGTAATATTGGAAGTTTTCGTCTGGACGATTACCTTCATGTGTTCTCATATATGGTGTAAATGCCGCCATCTCAGTCCAACGAACAAACACTTCTTCTGTTCTAATAACGCCATGTAAACTTGTATATCCTCCAATATCACTGTGGTTAAGCCCATTACCAATCATCCCACTTGATAATGCTGCTGTGATAACAGTCCTTAATCCATCGTGAGCTGAGAAATCACAACATTGATCTCCGGCCCATAATAAAGGACAATACGCTTGAACCCCACTAAATCCTGCTCGCATAAAGAAGACAATATCACCCAGTCGCCCTGCTTCTTTAATGGCTTCGTAGTTACATTTAGCCCAAAGGGTTGGCCATTCATTATGCATTAATTTTGCAGATTGGTTGTTAAAAAGTTTTAAGTCAGTTGGTAAGTACTCCCCAAAATCAGCCATCCAACCATCTAATCCAAAGTCAATTAAGTTTCGTTTAATGAGTTGTTTATACCATTCGTTTGCTTCAGGATTGGTAAAATCAATCACCCCACAATCAAACTCTCCAAAGTCAACAAGATATTCTGATCCATCCATTGCAGTTGCAAAATATCCTTTTTTGAGTGCTTCTTTATATAACGGTCCTTGATTGTTTAAATAGGGATTGATGTAACCCATAAAACGAATCCCTTGTTTTTTAAGCTCCCAAATTTTTGTATCCAATTCAGGGTACATAGCAGGTGACCACTGCCAATCCCAAAATAGACGTTTACCAAAACTTGTTATCTTTTTTCCTTGCCAATCTTGAGCCCAAATAGCGTTCACCTTAATCCCATGATCAAGTGATCGTTTGGTCAATTCCAAAACCCGTTCTGTACCTCCTTGTAGCCCCAAACTAACGCCTTCATAAATCCAATCAGGTAACAGTGGTTGTGTCCCAAATGCTTCCTTAATTTTAGGGAATAAATCAAGATAAGATGTACCAAAAATAAGTAACATATGACTTGGTAATGACCATGTTTCTAAAATGATTTCATCGTCTAATGAGAAATCAAAATCCATGTAGGATTGACAAGCAAGATGTAACACATACTTTTGAGATGATACAAATGTTGGTTCAGGATAATTCGTGTTATAATAATCACCTCCAGCTTTATCTTTCACATCTGCTTGAAAAGTAACAGGCGATGTTTTATCACGTCCAACACCTGGCTCTGATGTCCATAATGGAAAATGTCGCCCTTTTAGATTGAAATAAGACATTTGTTCACCACAACCATACAAGGCTTCTTGAGAAGAAGAAACAAGGTTGAACCAATATCGATTGGCATCTTTATAGTTGGATGCATAATGAATCACATATTGACCATTATTTTGTTCAAAACGCCAAACAACACTTTCTTTAAACATGGGGTCGTGACTAAGTGTCACGGTTTCCCCATCAATTTGATAATAAGTGAGTGGTATTTTTTTGAAAAGACGATCTTTGATATCGAAATTACCACGATACATATCGTAAGTAGCGTCACCTTTACCAATACTCATTAATGGTTGTTTTGTTGTGTGCTTAAATAGTGTTCTACCCTCTAATACAATCTCAAAACCATCATCAAATGTATTAATTTTCATAGGTTCCCCCACTTTCTACCATTGTTTTAATGTATGTGCTGTATTTTTTATTCCAAGAACGATACGCAAGTGTAACAAGTATTGCAGTAACAAGCGTAACACCTACAATACAGATACCATAAACAGCATCAACTCCACCAACAAGGCCTAATGGAGAACAGCTGATGTATAGTAAGACAATCAAATAAACAAGGACGATACTGATTGGTAGCGCATGTTTCCAAGGTGTCATATCAACTAGTTTACCAGCTTTTTTGAAGACAACATCTTCTTTTAATGGTCTTATTTTACCAATGATTAACATGATAAGAACGTTACATACAAAGAGAATGGCATACATGTGAATAAAATGAATTGGTAGTTTGAAAACAAAACGATATAGACCATAGGCAATAACATGGAATATAATAGCAACTTTAGCTGCAAATCCAGGTACTCGTTTTGTGAATAAACCAACCATGACAACAGAAATAATCGGAATATTGTAGAAACCAGTAAAGACACGAACAACTTGCCACAATCCTTCTTCTGCAAACATCAACAATGGTGTAATACCAAATGAAATAATGGCAATAATGATACTTACTTTTTTTGCTAAACGAATCAATGATTCATCATCGACTTTGTTTTTCTTCCAAGGTAAGTAAATATCAATACAAAACATGGTTGCAGCACTATTGAGCAACGAGTTAAATGAACTAAAGACTGCACCAAGTAATACTGCTAAAAAGAATCCCTGTAGCCAAGTTGGTAATACATCTGCAACCAATCTTGGGAACGCATGGTCAACAGAAGCAAGACCTGGCCCATATAGTTGAAATGCAACAATACCTGGAACCATCATCAAAAATGGTACCATGGTTTTAAAGAACCCGGAGAAAATAACACCTTTTTGTCCCTCAGCAAGATTTTTAGCTCCAAGTGAACGTTGGATCACAACTTGGTTTGTCCCCCAATAGAACATATTGGCTAAAAACATACCTGTAAAAATAGTAGCAAACGGCACTGGATCCGTGCTTTTACCAACAGCATTGAGCTTTTCTGTATTTGTCGTCAATACTTTAGTTACGCCTTGGACCATGTTACCATCACCCAATTTTGCAAACGCAAGACCCAACACGACAACCCCTAAAATAAGTAATCCAATACCATTATATGTATCCGAAACCGCAACAGCTTTTAATCCCCCAAAGATGGCATACAATGCACCGATTGTTCCAATTCCAATGATTGTAAACACCAATGCAACTTCATATGAGATCCCAAACATTTCTGGAAAGTTAAACAACTGAAGAACTGCAACTGAACCAGAATAAAGTACTGAAGGAATCGTCACCAAACCATATCCCAACATAAATAAAACAACCGTCATACGTCTAACATCATCACCAAATCTTGTTTGTAAAAATTCTGGTAATGTAGTAAACGCACCTTTTAAATACTTAGGCAAGAAATACAACGCCATAATAATGATTGGAATTCCCGCTGTTACGTCCCATGCCATGGAACTCATATTGAATCCATAAGCATTTCCATTTAGTCCAATAAGTTGTTCTGCAGAAAGATTTGTTAAAAGTAGTGAACCTGCAATAAAGAAACCAGTTAGTCCTTTCCCCGCAAGGAAATAACCATCTTTTGAATTAACTTCTCCTTTTGTTTTAAGATAAGACATATATGCGACTAAAGCCATAAAAGCAGTACAAGTTGATAAGGTAATAAATAGTTGTGTCCCATTCATAGATTTATGTAATAGATGTATTCATCTATCTTTTCCTTTCTTAATGTGTTTTATCTTTTATGATGCATAAATTAACTCTAAATTATCTCCTACTATCCCTTTTTTCGCTTTTTGATCAATTAAATCTTGACGATCTGGATGGACATAAAGCCACTTGTTGTATTTAAATAAACGGTTATGTGCCTCCTGTAGCTCAATGGCATCATTGGTACCATCAATTAATACCACAATCACTTTAAATCCTTCATCACGTACTTTAATTGGCGCAAAATGGAGTACATGATCATGTAATGCAATGGCAGTCCCTGCAGGTATAAAGAAAGCTTTTACACAGGCACTGTCTACTTCATCATTTTTAATATCTGAGGGTAATGCTAGAAACAAAACACAATCAGTTATCATGACATTGACTTCATAGCCAATATGATTTTCTAAAGCATTGAGTTTTGTTGAGTTACCATTACAATAACCTACCTGGATTGGAAGGCCTCCATAAAGGTCCCTTCTAAGCGATTGAAACAAAGAATCATTTGTCAGTGTTTCATCTTTGGCAATATAGATATTACCAATTTTAGGTATATTTGTATGCGCTTTCATATAGTGAGAAACACCATCGATTGGCAAATCAAGGCGCAACCCATACAAATCAAATAACGCATCATCAACACTAAGTATATCAAATTTATTAAGCGATTGTAATTGTTTTAGCATGTAATTGTCTCCCACTGCATGATACGAGCAAATAGTTTGTAGACTTCAATGTAGTCACCATAAACCATTGAAACATGATGTGCAACACCTGTTTTTGTAATCACATCAAGTAAGCGATCAATGCTTGCATCAAAACGAACTTTTGCATAAGTCCCTCTTAACAGCTTATCCATATCCATTGCTTCACCTCGTTCAAAGAAGACACGCGTTTTACCCCTTGCTGAGTCAATACGCATGATATTGACTTCTCCTGATTTTAGCACAAAGTCAGCTGTTACTCCTTTTCCACCAGCAAAGTAAGTATCTAGTGAACACGTACATTTACCATTACATAAATTTACCGGGGCTACCCCACAATGCCACATAAGTGCAAAATTTTCTTGGCGATTGACTTGAGATAAGTCAGCTAAAAACGGCGTTTCAGCCCCTGCTGCACGGCATGCAAGCATACTAAGTGATCCTTCAACATCTCCTTCACAAGCCATGATATAACCAAAGCTTTGAAGAATCGACATCGCTGCACAAGGCGAAATACCATAATGTGCCGCAAATTCTGGCCAACAGCGAACTGCTATGGCTGTTAGTTTATTGTCGTCCATGAATTTTTTTGCACTCGCAGTTAATTTAGAGACTAGATCAAGCTGTTTTTCTGATATTGTTGAAACATCAAATCGAGATAGGACTAGTTTTTTAGCTTCTTCATATTGAGTATCTGTAATGGTTTGTTTATACATATCCTCAATTTCATAATGATCAAGTAAGACATTTGTTTCAGAAAACATTTTAAGTTCATCAACACCAAGATTAAAGAACCCATGAGCACGATAACCAATGATGCCAATATGAGCACGATTAATGGCTGCTTTCATACGAAGAGCATCAATCCAATTCATATCCACTGTATCTCCAACAACACAATGATATGTATCATTCCCTGATTTATATAAGTTTGATGCATTTAAATTCAATCCACACACAGCGTTCAATCTAATTTTACCGCCATCATAAGGCAATTCATCATAGGCCCATAATAGGATTGGTTTTTTGACAATGCCATCTATTGTTAAAGCAAGATGCCCTAAATGGAAAGTACCACTAATGATGATAACACCATCAACATCAGCTTGTTTAAACGTTAAACCTGCAGACAAAGCATCTTCAACTTCTACAACACTTTCTTCAATGAATACATATTCAACATCTTCAATACGTTTTAAATCTTCAATTGTTTCTAAATACATTTCATGTGCTTTTTTATAATCAAATGTATGTCTTGTTAAAACACACACACCAATTTTTACTGGACTAGACATGTTGGTCCTCCTTTACAATTTTAAATGTTGCACTAAAATCTTCTTTACCGATACCTTCTTGAAGTGCTCTTTGATATACATCTTCTAAGTGTTTTAGTCCTTCAAGCTTTAATTGATGTTGCGTTGCAAGTTGATACGCAATATGGATGTCTTTAGCCATATTTTCTACAGAGAAGGCTGTTGAAAAATCACCTTGAATAATGGCATTTGCTTTACCATCTAAATAGAAGTTTTGTCCACCACCATAACTAATGGCTTCTTTGATAAGACTTAAATCCATACCCATAGCACCTGCCATTACAAACATTTCATTCACACCATTTTGTATTTGTCCTACAAGCATGTTATGAATGATTTTCATGGCAATGCCTTTGCCTTGTTCACCCATTAAAATAACGTTGTTACCCATGCATAAAAGTAATGGTTTGATTAATTCAAAGGTTGCTTTGTCACCACCAACATAAATACCAAGTGTACCACTTACAGCAGCAGCTTTTGATTTAACAACGGGTGCATCAACAAACGTAATACCTAGTGCACGAAGTCGATTACCAAGTGCAACTGAAGTCGTCGGGTCAATGGTACTCATATCAACCCAAATATGATCTTTGGTTAACACTTCAACAACAGCATCAATCAAAGACACCATGTGTTCACTCTTTGGTACCATTGAAAAGATAATGTCTGCTTTAGTTACAACATCTTGACTACTTGTCCCTTTTAGAGCACCTAGTTCTACCATCTTATCTATTTTAGAAGCATCAATATCATAAACAATAACTTGATGCCCACTTTTTTTAATAAGGTTCTCACTCATAGACTCACCCATAATACCAAGTCCAATAAATCCTAAAATCATTGTGCTCCCTCCTTTATTTGTTCACTCATTGCTCGAATAAGCAAATAAGATGAATAAGCGCCAGGATCCATAACCCCAATACTTCTTTCTCCTAAATAGCTTGCTCTTCCTTTTGTTGCAACCATGTCTTTTGTTTTAATCACTGATTCATGTGCGATTATTGCCGCTTGATTTAGATCACCACCTGTTTGCTTTAACGACACAACAACAGGCACTAAGACATCGAGCATTGTTTTTTCATTCACCACAGACTTACCGCGTTCTTTAACCGCTTCAATCCCTGTAGCAAATGCTTCAATCAATTCATTTGGATGTTGTTGTAAATAGGCTGCTGTTTTAATAAATAAAGTGCCATAAAGAGGGCCAGAAGCACCACCAACTTGTGCAAGCAGTGTCATACCACATGTCTTAAGTGCATCCACTTGATTCATTGTTTCTAACTCAGGGAGTTTCTGCTCAATTGCTTGAAACCCTCTCATCATATTGATACCATGGTCACTATCTCCAATTTGTCGATCTAAGTCCGTTAAAAAATCAGCATGTTCTTTAATTGTTTCAATCATTCTTTTTAAAACAGCAATTTCAATTGTTTCCATCATACCTCCTAAAATAAGTGTCCGTCTTCGCCAGCTACCAACAAGCCTTTTAATTCTTCATCTAAATGAAGTAGTGTAATAGAAAATCCTTCCATGTCAAGTGAACTCATAAATGTTCCGACGTCACTTAAATAAACCTGAATACCACGTTTTTTAAGCCCCTGAATCACATCATGCGCAACAAGATATTGTTCCATCAAAGGTGTTGAACCAAGACCATTAATCAAAACAGCAACCTCATCATGACTTTGTATCTCACTGTTTTTAAGCAACATACTCAGCATATCTTCGACATGTTCTTTTACTGGTTTGAGTGTTTCTCTTCTAACACCTGGCTCACCATGGATACCAAGTCCTACTTCAACTTCATCATCTTTCAATTCAAAATTAGGTTTACCTGCAGCTGGTACAGTACATGATTTAAGTGAAATACCAACACTGACAAGTTTATCTGTTACTTTTCTTGCAATACGCGCAACTTCAGTTAAGGGCATGCTTAGACTTGCTTGACCAGCAATTTTATGAACAAACAATGTTCCCGCAATCCCTCGCTTACCGATTGTATAAGTACTGTTTTCAACAGCAATATCATCACCAACAACAACACGTTCAACGTCAATACCTTCTATTTGGGCAAGTTCGCTAGCCATTTCAAAGTTCATGATGTCCCCGGAATAGTTTTTAATAATCAATAAAACACCCTTACCCTGGTCTGCAACTTGGATGCCTTTTAGTACTTGATCAGGTGTTGGTGATGTAAAGACTTCCCCTGCTACTGCCACATCAAGCATCCCTTTTTTAACAAATCCTGCATGTGCTGGCTCATGCCCACTTCCTCCACCACTTACAAGTGTTACCTTTGATTCAATGTTTTTACGTTTAATGATATGAAACCCCTCAACGCGCTCAATGGTGTGATTTGTTTCAACCATGCCTTCAAGCATATCATGTACTATCGTGTCTATTTGATTGATAAATTTTTTCATATTAATCTCCAATCTTTTCCATTTCTTTAGCTTTATTTGTTTCTTCAATGAGTGATTCTAAAGTATGATGAGGTGCATTAGAAGCAACAGCTACAATGGCCCCCTCAACAAACGGTGCATTTGCAAGCATCACTTTTGTCTTGCCATCAAGTAATTCTATAGCCACTTGATAGTTCATCAAAGCGCTCCCTAAATCGACAAGTACCAACACACCATCGCCCATATCAGCTTGTTCAATGGCTTCCATCATACGCATTGGATTGGTGCCAAACTGGTTGCTGTTTTCTTCTATACCTCCGCCATTAACGACTGGAAAGTCATAGAACTTCATGGATGATGCAAATTCAATCACAGCAGCTGCAAGTTGATAACTGTGACTGACGAGTACAATCCCAACCATCGTTAGTTAGAACCAATGGCATTGGCCACTTTGATTGCTGCAACAACATCACTAGCTAAGACAGGAAATGGCATACTGTGGAT
>CAZWEF010000014.1:0-12717 GCA_964632125.1 uncultured Erysipelotrichales bacterium | reverse complement strand
AATATTGGCTTCTACAATGTTTTCTAAAGCTGTATTGACAACCCCTGCTTCGCACGCCAACATGGCTTGATACCCGTCACTCAGTAACGTTTCAAAACATAGTTTGGCTAAAGCCTGTGCTGTATTCGTGGTCACTGCTTTTAGTGCACTATTTTGACTGGCCCCACAAGGAAGCCCTGCATTAATGCCTGCAAGAGATTTTTGATTGGCCCTTGCTTCAAAATAGGTTGAAAGTGCATCCCCCATACCTGATACTAAGAAACGTACTGGTGCTTTTGCAATGACGGCTGTGTCAATTAAAACAACACTTGGACTTGCTTTAAAGTAAGCATAGTCATCAAACTGTCCATCTTCATTATACATAACAGCTGAGTGAGAAGTCGGTGCATCAGTTGCAGCAATAGTCGGCACAATAATTAGTTTTTCACCTTGTGCAACACACTTTGCAGTATCAATGGCTTTTCCGCCACCAAGACCAATCACGCAATCACAATCTTTTTCTTTGGCTAGTGCTTGTAGACGCGCTATTTCTTTTCTCGAACATTCGCCTGAAAACTGACTCTTTTCAAATGTAATGTTGTATGTTTTAGATGTTTCATCTAATTGACTTTGAACACGATGAACATCATCATCACTCGCAATCAACAGCGCTTTTTGTCCATAAGTTGTTACAAAATAACCTAAGTTTAATAATTCATTTTGCCCTTGTACATATTTACTTGGACTAATAAATGCTTTTCTCATCATCATTCTCCTTTTTTTGTTTCATCCCAAGCTTTGGTAAACACACCAAGCCCATAAGTTGTAAATGGATGCTCAAAGCTCTCTTTGTAAACATCAAACCCACAAGTCACTATATCAGCACCCATTTTTGCTGCTTTTGCAATTTGATTGCCATTTCGCACTGCAGCAACAATAATTTCTGTTTGTATGTTATAGTTTTTATAAATCATTACAATATCCTCAATGTAATTAAACGCATCATCACCACTGTTTTCTTTCCATCCAACAAATGGAGATACAAATTTTGCATTCATTTTTCCTACTGGAATGGCTTGTGATGGTGAAAACACAAGGGTCACATTTGTTCTAATCCCACTTTGTTCCAATGTTCTTGCTGCAATTAAACCTTGTTCAGTACAAGGAATCTTAATGACAAAGTTGCTTGAAAGTGCCGCTATTTTTCGACCTTCTTCAATCATATCTGTTGCATTGTTTAAATGTGGGTTGATCTCAACCGAGATTGGGAAATCAATG
Source organism: uncultured Erysipelotrichales bacterium (assembly GCA_964632125.1). Lineage (GTDB taxonomy): Bacteria > Bacillota_I > Bacilli_A > Erysipelotrichales > CAZWEF01 > CAZWEF01. The sequence continues at coordinate 11,460 of CAZWEF010000014.1, read as the reverse complement.
CCCTTAAATTCATTTGCAAGTTCTTTAATAACTGTTTCAAATGGCTTACCACTTAGCATAATGTGTCTAGGGTTGGTCGTGATACCATCAATCCCCCAATGTTTATATGCATAACGAATCTCATCAATCTTAGCACTGTCTAAAAAGTATTTCATAAAACCATCCTTTCTTTTATTAATTAATTAAGTTAATTAATTATTCACAAACACACTATATCATATGATGAATGCGTTTACAATAAAAAATTTAAAAAAAAGTAACCAAAGTTACTTTAAACATACAATTCTATTCTATTTATCATGTTTTATTAAGTTAATTTTTAACCCAAAACCAGTCATCAAAGCTTCTAATCCATAATCAAAGCTGTCCTTAACCGATACATCGAGTTGAAAAAGTGATTGCTGTTGAAGCATTGAAAAGCCAAATAAATAACTTCGAAGTCCTCTAATGACATGGATCATCTGATCATCGTTTAGTTGATAAGCAGAAAGTATTTTCCTTAAAAGGTCGACAATTGTTGCCTTTGTATCTAAAATAACTTGATCATGACTTAAAAGAGGATTCTCAATCGCCCCCATCATTTCAGGAAACTCATTAGAAAATTCAAAATAAGCATGCGCAACACGTCTCAACGCTTCTTCTTTAGAAACACCGATTGCAGCCTGCGTTAGCACTTTACTCAGTTGTTCAACGGCATATTCAAGTAACCAAGTATATAGTTGATCAATGCCTTGAAGGTGATTATACAGTGATGGTGGCTTAATACTAAGTTTAGCTGCAACATCATTTAATGTCAGTTGATAGAGATTCTTTTCCTTGATGAGTTCGAATGTGACATCAATGATTCTTTGTTTGGTTACTTTTTCCTTCATTTAAGTTTTCTCTCCCCTTCCTTTATGGCTTCATCTAATGCTTTTGCAGGATGAATAATCATCTTACCATGGCCTGTTGCCAAACAAGATGGGTTCAATTGTTGAATGATTTTAGCGCTTTTTAATGCTTCTGTTGTGGATCCTGTTGCATATGCAACAAACGGGAAAAATGGATACTTAACACCGGCTACCCGAACCCCTCCCTTAGAAAGCATTGCATCCCCCACAATCATACAACCAGTTGCTTCATCAAATAAGCTAATAGAACCTGGTGTATGACCACTTGTGGCAATCACTTTTAAACTTCCAACAAAATCTCCATCTTGAACAAGTCTTGTTGGTGTTGTTTTTACTTGTTTAAACCCACCCTTTAATTGATACATTGATTCTTCAGGTGAAAATGAATAGTCTCCTGCCATTAGCTTGCTTTCTCTATTTGATACTACCACTTCAACATCAATAAAGACTTCTTTTAATGCATCAAGTCCACCAATATGATCATTATGAACATGTGTTAAAATGACATATTTAACAGGCTTATTTAACATTTCAGATAGTTTTTTGATCTTTTTAATGAACGGTTTTACACCGACATCTATCACTGTTAAAAAAGTCTCTTCTTCAAATACATACGCATTGATTGGAAAAAGATACGGTAAGTAGGTCAGTTGATGCAGCTGTTTAAAAGTTGTGTGTTTCATATGAATCCTCCTAACTAATTATATTTATATAATAACTAATTTAATTAGTTTAGTCAACAGATATACAAAAAAATCCTTATGAATCAAGGATTGTTTTACTACCACCTTGTTGAACATAGGCACGCATGACAATACTGAGTGCACCACTACTTTCAAGACGACGGTTGTATGCACTCACTTTGATTCTAGAAGCATCAAAGTTTGCATCTGTTAGTGTTTCAATGGTATGAATGACTCTTTGATAAAAATCATCTCGTTCAAATAAATAACCATATAAATAAACCATTTCAGGATCAAATAAAACAATGTAGTTATAAAGAGCCTTTGCAATTTGTTGAATCGCTTGATTGATGTAAGTTGAGACAATTTCGTGCCCAGCATCATATGCTTCTAATATTGATTCTGGTGTTAAATCTTCTTTATTCATCAGTTTTTTAAGTGACCAAATAGAGGCTACCGTTTCTAAGCATCCTGTTTTACCACATCGGCAGACTTGATCTTGAGCTGCATCAACATAAACATGGCCCAACTCTCCTGCTAGTAGATGATGGCCTTCATAAAACTGATTGTTTAAATAAATGGCTGATCCAATTCCATTCCCAAAACGAGCAAAAACAAAACTTTCTAATTGAGTTGGATAATTTAAATACAATGAAGCAAGTGCCAATGCTCGAACATTGTTTTCAATATAAACAGGTATCTTTGTTTTTTGTTCAATTTGACTAGCAATGTCATTATTTTTTTCCATGATACCCCAGCTCTTAATGCTTAGTCTTGAGACTTGATCAACAATACCAATAACACTAAGTCCAATTCCATAGATCATGTTCTTAGATTGATTTTGTTTCATTAACAAGCGATTTATAGAAGCATCAATTTGAGCAACAATCTCGCTTGTGTCCATCGTTTCAAGATAAATCACTTCTTTTTGTAAGACATCCAGTTTCATGGTACCAAGACAAACTTGTAGAGAATGACTATCAATGGTAACACCAATAAATAAGTAACGGCCATAATTAATCGTCACAAGTTGTTTTTTTCGACCAACATTAGCACTTTCAACAACTTCATTTGTTTCTGTTAAAATGCCTTCTTTAATCAATTGATTGACATTGATGGTTAATGAGGCACTACTAAGTCCCATGTGATCAGCCAAATCTTTTCTTGATAACATGCCATTTACTTGTAGTAAATGCAAAATGGATTCAATGTTACGTTTATGAACACGTTCCATATTATGTCCGTACTTTCCCACTTAACCACCTCCGAGTTCATTATACTTCATCTCTATCTTTTTTACCACTAAAACCACTTATGAGTTAATTTGTAATCACTTCATCCATTGCTTTGTCATGTGATTGAACATCAAATCTTGCTTCTTGAAAAGAAAACGCTATGCCTTGTACAATGCCATGATAATCCATTAAATACCGATCATAATAGCCTTTACCATAACCCAATCGGTTCAAGTGATTAAATGCAACCATTGGACAGATGATGAGATCAATTTCATCTTTATTAACAACCTCGATTTGAGTTGGTTCTAAAACACCAAATTTATTTTGATCAAGAGGACCTTGAAACTTAACCATTTTTAACTCGTTGTCAACAATAACTGGTACAACAACATGTTTTTTAGCCAACTGACAAGCTGAGATTATCATGTTTGTATCCACTTCCTGTTTGATAGGCAAGTACACAGCAACTGTTTTAGCCTCACAAAAAGCTTGTTTTTCAATCAGTGATGTTTGAATTTTGGTTGAATACAAGGCATAATCATTGTTTGTAAGTTGAAGTCGTTTATGAATCATTTGATTTCTAACGGTTTGATTGTAAGAAAAAAGGAGGCTATCCAATTGAGCCTTCCATTTCTAACTTAATTAATTGATTTAATTCAACTGCATACTCCATTGGCAATTCTCTTGCAAATGGTTCAATAAATCCCATAACAATCATTTCCGTTGCTTGTGACTCAGATAAACCTCTAGACATTAAATAAAACAATTGGTCTTCAGACACTTTAGAAACGGTTGCTTCATGTTCAATTGTTGATTGGTTGTTTCTTACAGTGTTGTTTGGAATTGTATCACTTGTAGATATTGCATCTAATAAAAGTGTATCACATTCTACTTTTGACTTAGCATTTAAAGCATTTGGTCCATGATATACAACCCCACGGTAGTTAACTTGACCACCTTTTCTTGCAATTGATTTTGAAACAATGTTACTTGATGTATTTGGAGCTAAATGAATCATTTTAGCACCTGCATCCAAGACTTGTTCTTTTGTTGCAACAGCAACTGAGATGGTTGTGCCTCTTGCATATTCACCAGCTAGAATACATGCAGGATATTTCATGGTTACACCAGATCCTAAGTTTCCATCAATCCATTCCATGCTTCCATGAGCCATTACTTTTGCTCTTTTTGTCACTAAGTTGTAAATGTTATCTGACCAGTTTTGAACTGTTGAATAACGACAGTTGCCACCTTCAAGGACAATGATTTCAACAACTGCGGCATGTAAAGAATCGGTTGTATAAGTAGGTGCCGTACACCCTTCAACATAATGTACTTCAGCACCTTCATCAACAATAATCAACGTACGTTCAAACTGTCCCATTCGTTCACTATTTATTCTAAAGTATGATTGTAGCGGTTTATCTAATTTTACACCTTTTGGCACATAGATAAATGATCCACCAGACCAAACACATCCATTCAATGCTGCGAACTTATTGTCTTGATATGGTATCACTGTATTAAAATACTGTTTGAAAAGTTCAGGATGCTCACGTAAAGCACTATCTGTGTCAAGAAAAATGACACCTTTATCTTCAACTTCTTTTAACATGTTGTGATAGACAACTTCTGATTCATATTGTGTAGAAACACCTGCTAGAAACTCACGTTCAGCTTGAGGTATGCCTAATTTTTCAAACGTATCTTTGATTTTATCAGGGACATCATCCCAACTTTTTTCTTGTTGTTCACTAGCTTTTACATAATAAGTATATTCATCAAAATCAAGTCTTGAAATATCTGGTCCCCAAGATGGCATTGGCATTGATTTAAATTGTTCAAATGCTTTCAAACGAAATTCAAGCATCCACTCTGGTTCATTTTTCATTTTTGAGATTTCAATAACAGTATCTGCTGTTAAACCCACATTGGTTTTATAAACAGAGACATCACCATCATTGAAACCAAACTCGTATTCACGTTCTTCTAATACTGATGGTTCTTCTTTCACTATGACCCCTCCTGTTCTATTTGTTCTATTAACTGACTGAGACCTTTTGCTCCAATCAAAGCACAATTGATGCGATTGGCTTGTTTACTAACATTTTCAAACACAACAGCCTCTTCCAATAGATTTTCGTCATGTTCTTTTTCAAATATCATTTGCGTGTATTCAAGTAAAATATGTTTGGCTTCTTCCAATGTTTTTCCCTTAATTAGTTCTGTTAATATCGATGTACTTGCAGTACTAATTGTACAGGCAACCCCATCAAAACAAACATCCTTAATTAAATTATCTTCAACATTAAGTTGCACTTTAATATCATCAATACATGAATCACTGGCCATATGAACTGTACGATAATGGGTATCTTCTTTTAACCCATGGTTTCTTGGATATTCATAGTGATCCATAATCACTTGTCTTACCAACATGGGATTGTTTTTTAGATCAACCACGCGAGTGCGTCCTCCTTTTTGTAGGCTTTTAAGGCATCTACAAGACGATCAACGTCTTCTTTATTGTTATAAAAATACAAACTTGCACGAACCGTACCAGGTACTTTAAGATAATTGCTTAACAACTTAGCACAATGAAGACCAGTTCTTACGGCAATACCATATGTATTAAGATAGGTTGCAGTATCTTGTGGAAATAAGCCTTTGATGTTAAAAGTAATATTTCCAGTTGTTGTATGAGGGTTATAAATTTCAATAAAATCTAAATCCTTTAATTGTTCTAATGCATATTGCTTTAACTCATGTTCATAAGCTTCTATTTGAGCCATCCCAATTGCATTTAAATAATCGATTGCTGCTTTAAATCCTAAAATACCAGCAATATGTTGAGTCCCTGATTCAAATTTAAAAGGAACTTGTTTATATGTGATTTCACCACATGTATTAAACCTTGCATTCATACCACCACCTGACAAAAAGCAATCCATTTGTTCAAGTAGTTCATATTTCCCGTAAAGTGCACCAATACCTGTTGGACCACACATTTTATGTGCTGAAAAGGCCAAAAAATCAACATCTAAGTCAACCACATCAACCGGTATATGAGGAACACTTTGGGCACCATCCACCACAACATAAATGCCTCTTTGATGGGCATATGCAGTGATTTCTTTAATAGGTACAATCGACCCAAGTACATTGGTAATATGTGCAAGTGCAATGATTTTGGTTTTTTGTGTAATTGTTTCTATGGTTTGATCGTATGTAACTTTTCCTTCATCATCAAGTGGAATAAATTTAACAATGGCACCTGTTTCTTTTGCAACTTGAAACCAAGGTAGAATATTAGATGCATGTTCTGCTTCCGACACTAAAATCTCATCTCCTGGCATCAAAACACGTTTCGCAAATCCTTGTGCCACCAAGTTAATAGAGGCTGTTGTTCCCGTAGTAAAAACAACCTGTTCTTTTTTAGGTGCACCAATGAAATCTGCAATACTTTGACGACTGGCTTCATAAGCAACATCAAGTTGGTACGAAATGGTATTATCTCCTCTATGTGCATTAAAGCTCATGTTAGTGTAGTATGCCGTAATTTCGTCAATGACCACTTGTGGCTTTAAACTAGTCGCTGCGTTATCTAAATAAATTAAAGGATGTCCTTCCATTGTTTGCATAATCATTGGAAAATCTTTTCTTATACGATCAATATCCATATTTACTCTCCTAACTGCTTTGATAGCATAGCATGAATTTCTTGTTTCAACAATTCATCATCCAACCCTTCAATCACCGGTTCTAAATAGCCATGTGTGATGAGTCGTTTAGCGTCTTGTTCACTTAAGCCTCGGCTTTGCAAATACCATAAATGATCTGGATCCATTTTACCCAGTCCTGCTGCATGGCTTGCTTCAACATCATTTTCTTCGATATATAAATAAGGATTCGCTTTAGCTTGTGACTGTGGATCAAACACCATAATGCGACTTGTTTGATGTGTTTTAGACTGAACCATTTTCTTAGCGATGCGCCCTATACCTAAGAACGTTAATTTTCCCGCATCTTGAACAACACCGTAATTAATCATGTTTCCAGTTGTGTTTTTAGCAAGATGATTTAGCATAATTGAGTAATCTTTTTTATCATCATTTGATGATAAAACAGCGTGTTTCACAAGTGCGTTAGCATATTCACCAACTAAATCAACGCGGATTGCAGCATCAATTGTTGATGCATTAAGATCAACATAAGCACCTTCAAGATGACTTTCTTTTTCCATCATATAAACATCACTTAACATGATTGACTCATGAAAGTTCAATGAAACTTTTTTTAACAAGCCATGCTCACTAATGGTTGTTTTAGTTTGAAGACCTGCTTTAGCATGTCCTGTTTTTACTTCAAATAGTTCTACATTGACACCTTCTTGCACTTCATAGATGACATCAACACTATCACTTAGATCATAAATCACTTGTAATTTTGTTGGTTGTTTAAACACAATGCTTAAATGGTTGGCATGTTGCCATTTGACTTGAACATTTTTTGTAATTTGCGTTTGAACGCCATTTTCAGTGATAACTAAATACTCATCATAGCCATCACGTTGATTGATTGCCCAACTATTTTTCATTGACAGCACATGTTCCTAGCATCATTCGCTTTGTTTCTTCTTGTTCAAGTTCGATGTTCAATTCAGTTTTAATCCATTGATATCCTTGTTCATCAATTTTAGTGACAATTTCTTGTCCACCAGACATCACAATACGTCCATCTACTAAAACATGAACATGAGTTGGTTTAACAAGTTCAAAGAAGCGCTCATAGTGTGATACAATCATTGCTCCAAATGATGGTCCCATCATGTCATTTATAGCGCCAGATACAATACGCATTGCGTCAACATCTAAGCCTGAATCAATTTCATCAAGTAGCGCAATTTTTGGTTGTAACATACGCATTTGTAAAATTTCATTTCTTTTTTTCTCTCCACCAGAGAACCCTTCATTTAAAAAGCGATGTGCAACATCTGATTTCATGCTAAGTGAGGCCATTGCACCTTCATAAGACTTAATAAATTGATACAGTGAAATTGGTGATTCACGATGTGCGTTCATCGCTGCTTTCATAAAATCTGAGTTGGTAATGCCAGGAATCTCTTGTGGATACTGCATCCCTAAAAAGATACCTGCTTTAGATCGTTCATCAACACTCAAAGACAAGACATCAACATCGTCCAAAAGGATTTCTCCTTGTGTTACTGTATATTTAGGACTACCCATAATAACTGATAATAGTGTTGACTTACCATTACCATTTGGTCCCATAATTGCATGTACCTGTCCTGTTTCCATTTCAAGGTTTATGCCTTTAAGAATTTCTTTATCACCAACACTTGCGTGTAAATTTTTTATCGTTAATTTTGCCATTTCATTCCTCCTATGTCTTTATCTTACTTGATTTGTGTTTTGTTTTCAAATTTAATGGTAAAGTTTTTTTTAATTCGATCGTTTATTGTTTCTATCTTATTTATAACGTTTTAACTGAATTCTTATTGAATTAATGGTCATTTTCGTGTATGATAAGAATGTTGTAAGGAGGGTCTATATGAACAAAAAAACAATCATGATTGGTGCTATAGCAGCTGCTTATTTATTAGGTGGGTGTTCTAGTTCTGTAAGTAAAAAAACATTAGAAGGTCAAGATGTTGTCGTGTCGTTTGTTGATGGTCAATTAACGGCTAAAGATGCCTTTGAGCGTAACCTAACATCTGCATCAACTGGTAAGCTTGTTTACCCATTAGTTGAAAAAATGGTCGTGACTCAAGAAATCCCAATTACGCCTTCTATGCGTGAATCAGCAAAACTTAGAGCAGATAATTATTTGTTAAGTATTGAAGATACACGTCAAAAAAATGGTGATGCAAAAGCAGAAGAAACCAAAAACTCTGCCATCCAATATTTACAGTTACTTGGTTTTAATAGAGGATTAGATGATTTGGCCGACTTCTTTGTGTATCAAATGCAATTAACTGAGTATCAAACACGTCTTGTCTTTAGTGATGCTGAACAGCTTTTGAACATTGGTGTCACCAAAGCGCGTCGTGTACGCCATATTTTGGTTAAAGTTGCAGATCCTAATAACATCACTGCTGAAGAACAAACTAAAATTGATTTAGTGAAACAAGAGCTTGCAAGTGGAAAAGACTTTGCTACAATTGCTTCTGAGAGTTCTGATGATACTGCAAGTGGTCAAAATGGTGGTGATTTAGGTGTGATTGATGTTAACTCACCAATGGTGCCTGAGTTTTTAAATGCTGCAATGTCACTTGAAAAAGGTGTTGTTTCAGAACCTGTGTTAAGTCAATATGGTTATCATTGGATTGAAGTGACAGCCACTAGCATTCATGATTTAACAAATGCTTCAAATGAAGCTGCAACTGTTGCTTATGTTATGGAAGCACACCCTGAACTAGTGCCAAATGCGATTCGCAATAGTGGCGTTGAGTTTGCAAATGACACCATCAAAAAACAATTCAATGACTATATTGATGGGGTTAATGGAGGTAACAAATGAAAAAGTTAATCGTTGCTTTACTTATTGGTGCGCTAACGCTTTCTGCTTGTAGCGCTACTGCGAAAACTGCTATTCCTAGTGATGTTGCTGTCACTTATAAAGATCAAACACTTACAACAAATGATGTTTATCAAACATTTGTTTATAATGGTGACGTGTTCTCTCTTGCTTTATCAAAAGCAATTAACAGTATTGGTACAAAGGAATTGGATCAAGCAGCGTTACAAGCTGAAATTGATAAATTGGTTCAAACATACAATGATTCTTATAAAGATCAGTTCTTACAAAAAGTTCAAGATGCTGGTTTTGAATCAATTGAACAGTTTACTGAAGAAGCAATTCGCCCTCAAGCTGTTCAAACTTTGTTGGTTGATAAGTATCTAACTGAGCAAAAAGATGCTGTTGCTGCAAAATTTAAATTTAGATCTGCGCGTTACATTAGTTTCGAATCTGAAGATGAAGCCAATGCTGCCATCAAAGCATTAAAAGATGGTACTGCAACTTGGGAAGCGTTCGCAACAACTCGTGATGCTCAAGACCTATCTTTAGTTTATAAAGGATTTACTGATCAAAAAACAGGTGCTGCAACAATAGAAGCTATCTTGAATGCAACAAAAGAAGGATTACTTGATAAACCAGTTAAAGCCAATACTGTGTTTACAGTGATTGAGGTTGTTGATTTAGGTAGTGAAACATTAGATGAACAAATTAAGTTGTACTCTGCTGAAATATCTGCTATTTCAAATGCCTCTTTACTTTTCTTCTTTGATAAAAACAATGTTACTTTCCACGACCAACGTATTCAAAAACAATTTGAAGCAAAGTTTAAAGAAACAGAATAATGAATGATTGTTTGTTTTGTGAAATCATTGATGGTCAATTAGAGAGTCGCATTGTTTACGAAGATCATGATGTCTTAGCAATTCTTGATTTATTCCCTTCTACAAAAGGGCATACACTGGTGATACCAAAAAAACATATTACTAATTGTTTAGATGCAACAGCTGAAGAAAGTGCTATGTTAATGCAAAAAGCAAGTATGATTGCTAAAGGTTTAGTAAAAGCACTAGATGCTAAAGGCTTAAATATACTGATCAACAATGAACCCATTGCTGGTCAAGTAATTCCTCATTATCACATTCATTTGATTCCTAGATATAATGGGAAAGAATTGATTTTAACAACTGACTTAGATGCAAAAGCATCGCTTGATGAAACCTATAATCTGATTAAAGCTAATTTAAAGGTATGATGACATACCTTTTTTTATGCAGTTATTTTAGTTGACATAGTCAACTAATTATGTTTTAATGTAGTCGTACATGAAAGGAGAATGAAATAGATACAAAGCATATATGACATGAATCAACATTCAAAGTTATAGGAACTTTTAATCCCTAATTACATTAATAATAAGGAGAAGTTTTATGAAAAGTATGAGTATTGTTTTATTGGAGTTTTACCCTAAATGGCTTGCTTTGCCAAGAAGTAAAAGAAATGAGTATGCAAAACAATTAGAGGAAATCATTGCTCGTCATCCACTTGTTTCAGTTCGCTTCTTTGATGCCGAATCCTTGCCTGGTGCAAACTACACAGACTTTGTTGTTTGTGAAACAAGTGATTTACAGGCATATCACTTTATGTGGGAAGAAATTCGTGATTCAAATCTATATTATGAAGGGTTCTTCAAAATCAAAGATGTTGTTCTAGGATTTGAGGAAGCATTTAAGGACTATGAACAACAACTTAGATGATTTAAACAAACAAGTGTTTGTCTTAGGTAAATTGGTTGATCGTTTGCATAGACAACTCATCAAAGTAAACAAAAAAAAATTAGATCGTTTTGACATTAGTCCATCTGATTATCATTATTTCTTAACAATAGATGAACATCCGGGATGTACCCAAAGTTTTCTTGTCTCAAATAGAATGGTAGACAAAGCACTTGTCACAAGAACCATTAAGAAATACTTAGACAAAGGGTTGTTGATTAGAAAACAAAGTACTACTAAAAAGAGTTCATATAATTTGTATTTAAGTCATTCAGGTAAAGAATTAGTTAAAGAAATGCGTCAATGTATTCAAGATACTGAGCTAATGATTAGAGAT
>CAZWEF010000013.1:0-28897 GCA_964632125.1 uncultured Erysipelotrichales bacterium | reverse complement strand
CTTCATCATATCGATTTATCAACGCTAACCCTTCATCGTAGTAAGTCTCTGCAAGTAATGCCAATGACTCCCATAATGCAATATACGATGGATTAGGTCCATGTTTGATGACATCTTCTAGATTTACACCATGAGCATCTAATAAATCTTTTGGTAAATAGATTCGTCCTTTTTGATAATCTTCATAGACATCACGCAAGATATTCGTGATTTGCATGGCATTACCAAGTGTGATCGCAGCATTAACAAGTTCATCGTCAATGTTTGATGCAAGTATTGGTAACAACATTTCTCCAACACTACCTGCTACCCATTCACAATACTGAATCAGTTCATCTTTTGTTTGAATTGGTTTAAAATGACAATCAAAGCGCTGTCCTTGTATCATTTTATCAAATGCTGATTTTCTAAGATTGAAGTGTTGCATCACATCGCTCATCGCTCTTAAAACGGGATCATCTACTTGTCCTTGATGCCATAACGTATCAAACAACAAGGCATAGTCCATGAGTTTTTGTTCATCATGATCATCATCAACAATATCGTCCAATCGTCGATTAAAAGCATATAAAGCCCAAACCGCTTCTTTTTTTGGAGTCGGTAATTTAGAGAATGCCAGAGAAAAGGTTTTTGAATGCTTATCAATGATGGCTTTGCATATTAAATAGTCTTGCATCCTATCTTGACTTATCATCATGCATTAAATCCTCCGCAACTATTTTTGCACTTGTTAACACAATCGGAACACCCGCTCCTGGATGGTTACTAGCACCTGCAAAGTAAAGATTTTTACAACTTTTCATAGATGATTGAGGACGATAGTAGTTGCTTTGTTTTAATGTTGGCATCAATCCAAATGCTGATCCAAACTTTGCATTAAAACGATCTTTTAATACATATGGATTGACATAAGTTTCTTCTATGATATCTGCTTCAATTCCTTTAAGCGCTGGAATCCTTTCAATTACCCTTAGTGCTAGTTGTCTAACTTCTTTTTTAAATGTCTCATCCGCCCATGCCAATGGCCCTTTTTTCAGTTCAGGTACTGGTAATAACACATAAACTGACTCACATCCAGCAGGTGCCATGCTTTCGTCAATTAAGCTTGGTACATAGACATAAATAGATGGATCATTTGGTAGTATACCATCAAAAATGTCTTTAATGTTTTGATCAAAGTCATTTGCAAAAATAACGTTATGCATTTCCATCTTTCCTTTTAAATCTCGTTTAACACCTAAATATAGAAGATATGCTGAACAAGAATAATCCATTTGTTCAATCTTTTTAGGTGTATATTTTCCTCTTGCTTTATCGTCTTTTACAAGGTCTGTTATAGCATAAGGAAAATCAGCAGTTGAAACAACATAGTCACTATAAATGGTGTTGTTGTTGACACGTATACCAATTGCCTTTTGATTTTCAATGATGATTTGGTCAACTGGTTGATTGGTATGAATGGTAACCCCTAGTTCTAAGCATAAGCGTTCAAGTCCTTTGGCCATGGTGTACATACCACCCTTCATATACCAAACGCCATACATCATTTCAATCATTGGAATAATTGAATACAATGATGGTCCTTGATAAGGAGATATCCCAATATAAAGTGTTTGAAATGCTAACATTTTTTTTATTTTATCATTTTTCACAAATTGTCCAATCAGGTGATCTGCACTATCAAATGTTTTTAATTGTAGACCATGATACAATGTTTTTGGGTTATAAAATGCGCCTGGTGTTCGAAAACTTCTCATAATAAAATGATCTTTTGCAATCACATAACGATGATAAATCGTACTTAAATACTTAAAAAACCCATCTGCACTACCTGGTTCAATAGACTCAACTAACGCATGAATTTTGGTTAAGTCTGATGGAAATGAAATGCTTTGATCTGGAAAATGTAGATCATAGAGTGTTGTGAGTTGTTGCATCGGTATATAGTCTTCTGGGTTTTTACCACAGAATGTATAAACATCTCTATAGATTTCTGGCATCATCACAATAGTTGGTCCTAAATCAAATTTAAAATCACCAAGTTCTATGCGATTCATTCTCCCACCGATTTGTTCACCTTTTTCATAAATCGTTACATCATAACCTTGCTTTTGTAGTCTAGCAGCTGCAGCCAAACCACTCACACCTGCACCAATGACAATAATCTTCTTCATAAAACCCTCCTATGTTAATGCTTCAATATGTTGATAAGCTTTATTGCTTGCAATCACGATTAAAACATCATTTTCTTTTAATATCAACTGTGAATCTAAATCAATGATTAAGTCTTTTTCATGAGACAGTGCAATGACTTTAATCCCAAACTGTTTATTCAAATCCTGAATACTTAAGCCTTGCCACTTAAGTGGTGTTGGCATTTCGACGATTGTATAAGCATCGCTGAATTGAATCACATCGATGACTTTGTTGCTTAGGATTCGTTTTGAGAGTCGTTGACTGACTTCTTTTTCTGGAATGATGACACGATCTGCACCTATTTTTTCTAAGATGATGCGATTTGTTTTATTACGGGTTTTCACAACAACATAAGGAATACCAAGCTCTTTTAGATGCATAACAGCAAGAATCGATGCCTCAAGGCTTGTTCCAATAGCGACAACAGCGACATCAAAGGATTCAATATTAAGTGATTGAATGGCTTCAAAGTCTGTAACATCGGCTACAACTGCATGTGTTACAAACGATTCAACGCGTTCAACCCGTTCAATATTTGCATCAACTGCGAGTACATCACAATCACTCTCATATAAGTTTTCTGCCAATGTTGTACCAAAAATACCCAATCCAAAGATGACAACTTGTTTTTTCATGTTTACACCTACCCCACAATTATTTTTGCTTTTAAATAATCAATTTTATCTTTTTTTTGTGCACCACTATTAGCAGCTATTGAGACAAATAATGTTAATGGTCCAACGCGACCTAGTAACATTAAAATCATGATAACTATTTTCCCAATCCATGATAAATAGGGTGTTAAGTCTAAGGTTAACCCGACTGTTCCTAATGCTGAAAAGACTTCAAAGAAGATGGCTTTAAATGATGCATTTGGATTGTTTTTTTCAATAACACTTAATAAAACAATCGCACTTATTGCAATAAGCAAGGCAAGCATGACGATGGTCAATGCTTTTAAAATAAGGTCTTTATCAATGCGTCTTTTATAAACAACTACTTTTTCTCTACCTTTAATGGTTTGAAATATAGACAATATCAAGATGGCAATGGTAATGGTTTTAACCCCACCTGCAGTACCTGCTGGCGAACCACCGATAAACATCAGTACTGTTGTGATAAATGAGGACGCATCAGTTAAGTTTGATTGCGCAACGCCACTAAACCCGGCTGTTCTTGTGGTTGTTGATTGAAAAAATGACCCCATGACTTGTTGAGTAAACGTCCAACTGCCAAATGTTTGTGGGTTATCATGTTCAAAGATAAAGAATGCAATCATGCCACCAATAAGCAAGAAGAAAGTCATAATCAAAACAATTTTGGTATGCACTTCCAAATGGTCGAAGAAACGTTTAGGCCCTAGTTTTCTTCGATACAACATTTGTGTTTTTTTAGTTAGATCTTGCCAAACAGGGAATCCAATTCCTGCTGATATAATTAAGCATGAAAAGATGATCAACATATAGGCATCTTTTCCAAACCCAATGATGCTTTGAGTACCAAAGACATCAAACCCAGCATTACAAAAGGCTGAAATCGCGTGCCAAATGCTCGTATAAAGGCCTTTAAATAGTCCATATATAGGAACAAGCCGAAATGATAGAAACAAAGCGCCAAGGCCCTCTAAGATAAAAGTAAATAAGACCACTGCTTTTAAAACTGGTATGACATGAAAGCTTTGTTCATGATTAACAACTTGTCTTAATACAAGTCTTTCTTTAAGGGTAAATCGTTGTCTTACAAGTAAAACAAATGATGCTACAAGCACCATTAAACCAAGTCCCCCTATTTGAATTAAAAACAACAAAACTATTTGCCCAAATAACGTCAATTGAGTTGCGGGAACAATGGTTACAAGTCCTGTCACACATACAGCAGAGGTTGCCGTAAAGAGTGCATCAATAGGTGGTAAAAACCGACCATTTTGATTGGCAATTGGCAGTGATAGTAAAACAGCTCCAATGATGATAAGTAAAACAAAGCTTAAAATAATGGTATTTGCTGCTTTTAACCTGCTTCTCACACAATCCCCCCTAACGACTTAGATAATACTTAACGCCCCAAAGTATGCCAACAATTATTAAAATTAATATGACAATTGCAAGCCCCATTAGCATAAAAAATGATTCTGGTAAAAGCAAAATAATGGGATCATAAGCAGGATCAAAGATCCATAAATCATTACGAAATGCAATTTGATGAAATAAAACAAACACACGATTAAAATCAATAGCCATCATAAGTCCTAATATGGTTGGTATCAAGATCATGACTTTAGATGCTGGCTTAATTAATGTCAGTGTCTCTTTTTTAAAACGAATAATTAAATAGCCTAGAATCAAACTAGAAACAAGCAATATTTGATAAAACAAGATAAAGATGTCTCTAACTTCTTTAAAGTGAATGATACCTTCTTGAGACATTTTAACGCCTTCAATTGCCAGTGGGCCAGTAGAAAATGGTCCTAAATAACGCATCAGTTCTTTATAGATAAACATCACTTGTTCAATGGTTTTGCCAACATCATCCATTAAATTTGTACTTTGAATATACATGCGATACAAAAAATGGCTGTTAATAACAATGACAACACTAAAGCTTAGAATCCAAAGTGTCAAAGCCAAAACACCAACGATTCGATTTATTTTTCGATTCATACGTCACCTCTACTTTGATTATAGAGTGTATACTCATTAAATGCAACAAATGTCTATAAACAAAGTCTTTAATCATAATGAAATCGTAACAAATACTATTATAAATGTCAAATCAAGACAAATAAAAACTTTGGATTAACCAAAGTTTTATCTTATGAATAATGTACCAATTTGGAAGATCAATACGGATAAGACATACGGTACTGCAAGCAACAACAAAATAACTTGAAACATAAACTTCTTAGAAAACTCTTGTTTAATGGCTGCAAGTGTTGCCACACAAGGCACAATAAGTAACATAAATACCATATAACTAAACGCAACAAGTTGTCCTTTAGCATCAGTGCCAATGAGTTGTTGCAAAGCACTAAATGAGCCACTATTGGCTGCAACATCAGTACTTCCAAACATACCTTGAAGTGAAACAATACTGATAACCGAATCTTTAGCTGCAATACCAAGACCAATCACTTGATCTTTTAAATCAGCGACAAAATCATATGTTGGTGTTTCTTCAGTAGTTTGTTGCGTATCTAAAACTTGAGATAAAAACCCAACTGCTGTTTCTTTTGCTGCAATCGATCCAGGAATACTTGCAACAAGTTGCCAATGTTCACCAAATCCAGCAGGTTTAAATATCGGTGCAGCGACGTTTCCGAAAGTAGAAACAAATGAGTTTTCTGGTGTACCATTTGGAAAATATGTTAACCCCCACAAAATAACCAATACCACAAAAACGATACCTGTTACTTTCTTTAGATACAAGACAACGTCTTTCCAAGCTTTATTCACAACATATTTAGCACTTGGTAAGCGATAAGGTGGTAGTTCAATGATTAAAGGGTTTTTGTCTTCTGTCTTAACAAGTTTAGACATTAAAAAAGCAACTATTAATGCTACAAAAACACCAATAAGATACATTGAAACAACAACAATACCCATTTTAGGACCAAATAATGCACCTGCAAAGAATCCGTAAATCGGTAGACGCGCCCCACATGACATGAATGGCACCATCAGCGCAGCCTTTTTTCGTGCTTTAGGATCATCAAGTGTTCTTGTTGCATAAATCCCAGGAACACTACAACCAAATCCAAGAATCATCGGAATGACTGTTTTTCCACTCAAACCAAATACGCGCATTAAACGGTCAAGTAAGAACGCAATACGTGACATGTAGCCAGTTTCTTCTAATATTGCAATTAACATATATAAAACAAACATCAATGGTGTAAAAACAATGACACCACCAACACCCCCTATAATACCATCCACAATCAAAGAATGGATCCATGATGGTGCAGAAATGAGTAAAAGACCAACGTATTTACCCACAAAGCCATTAATAAACCCTTCTAGCCAATCCATAAATGGTGCACTTCCATTGAAAACAATACTAAGTAAAAGCATCGTCATAATTAAAAATAACGGTAACCCATACCAACGATGTAGCACGATGCGATCAATCTTTCGGGTTAAGTCAAGCCGCTGTTTTTCACTTTTAGTCAATACTTTTGAAACAAGTTTTTGAATATAATGAAAACGAGCATATTGCATGATGAAAGAACGTTTTTCTTGTTTTGTTGACTCAAGAGAAACGATCATAGGTTCTATTTTAGCTGCAACATCTTTGTATTGGTTGGATACATCATCATGTCCTGAAAGCATACTCATGGCGACAAAACAACGACCTTTTCCTAATGCCTCAGGTAATGCCTTGTATGCTTCTAAGTAAATGGTTTCAATCTCATTTGAATAATGAATTCTCATGTCCTTCACTGTTTGAGGTTCACTAATCCATTGTTTTAATGTGTCCATACCTGTTTTCGTGACTGCCGATGCCATACAAACAGGTACACCTAGAAACTGTCCTAATTTATCACTATTCACTTGATAGCCGAGTTTTTCAAGTTCATCTTGAAAATTAAGTACAAGAATCATGGGAACGCCCATTTCTCTTAGTAACATGGTTAAATATAAATGACGTTCTAGATTTGTTGCATCTACAACATTTACAACAAGATCGACTTGTTCATTCATGAGGTAATCGCGTGTGATACGTTCCTCATTTGTCATCTTGTCAAAACTATAAACACCTGGTAAATCAACTAAATAAAGCTCTTTTCCATTTAGTTGAATGGTTGCTTCTTTTTTTTCAATGGTTACCCCAGGCCAGTTACCCACTTTAAAATTAGCACCACTTAAAGCATTAATGATGGCTGTTTTACCAGCATTTGGATTTCCAACGAAGGCAATTTTATTCATCATGTGCCTCCATTAGTTCAATGGTAATACATTTTGATTCTTCTTTTCGAATGGCAATGAAATTACCCGATACCACAAATTCTTGTGGATCTCTTAGTGGTGCATTGCGCTCAAACGCAATGTGACTACCTACAAACAAGCCTAACAATCCTAACTTGTTTTTTACTGCATCTTCTAGATCAATTGACTTAACAATACCAATTTGACCCTTCTCTAATTCATTTAAATGCATCTACAACACCCCAATCCATTTTAATTATAATTCTTATAAATAGAAAGTCAAGTTATTATGTAAAAAAGTAGACACTGTCTACTTATCAAAAAGAAAACTTTTAATAATAGCCACATATTCTCTTGGTTTAGCCCAAAGGAGATGCTGAATATCGGTCTTACTTGCAAGATAAGATGCATTGAAATCTAAACGATTTGCAAGCATTCTTATCCTAAACATATGAAATTCACTACTCACCATAACAACATGACTTGTTGGATCATTCATCAGTTTTTTTGAATAAACAAGATTTTCAAACGTGTTAGTTGACGCTTCTTCAGATATAATACGTTGTTCATCTATCCCATGAGACATCAAATACCATTTACCTACAAGGCCCTCAGGATAATTTTCATCAAATCCCTGACCACCAGAGACAATCACTTTCGTATTAGGATTTTGCTTTAAATAGAAGATGGCTTTATCCAAACGTGACTTAAAAACAACACTAGGCTTATCATCGTTGGCCTTTGCACCAAAAACAATGACATACGTAGCATTTGGTTCAGGCATTTGATTGACGATTTGAAATGAAACATATTCGACTATACCAATGAACCCGATTACAAAAAGGATAAAAATAATCAAACCGCGCTTAATTTTCTTCATTTAGTGGTTTTCTAAAGCGAGGGACAAATGTTGTATGAAGTAGATCATGTGCTTTGCCATGGCCTGGTGTTCCAAGATATGTGTCATAGGCACGTTTTAACATTGGATTTTGATGTGCACGTCTTACCGTTAATTGTTGATCTTGGTTATATAATACAGACGCACGTAGTTTTCTATAATCATATTTTAATCGATCTTCGCCTGGTACATGTGGTTGTCCACCACCATTGATACATCCAGCTTGACAAGCCATGTATTCAACAAAGTGGTATTGTTTATTAGGTAAATATTCTGTTACAAACTTCTTCATATTAGCACCACCACTTACAACCGCAATACTAAATGTGTCTTCTCCAATTTGCACGTCAAACTCTTTAATACCCGCAAAACCACGAGCATCGCCAAATTCAATTGGTGCTTGTTCATCACCTAAAATAAGTGATGCTGCCGTTCTAAGTGATGCTTCCATCACACCACCCGTAGCACCAAAAATAGTACCTGCTCCAGAATAGTCTGCCATCAAATGATCTGGTTCTTGGTCTTCAAGATTTAAAAAGTCAATACCTGCTTGCTTAATCATACGAGCAAATTCACGATTTGTTAAAACATAATCATTATTTTGAACCCCATCATTTTGCATTTCTTCACGATTTACTTCAAATTTCTTAGAAATACAAGGCATAATTGCAACACTTACAATATTCTTTGGATCAAGGTTATGTTGGGTTGCATAATATGATTTAGCAATGGCACCAAACATCCCTACAGGTGATTTACATGACGATAAGTTTGGCAACAAATCATGATGATTGTATTCAACATATCGCACCCAACTTGGACAACAAGATGTAAACATTGGTAACACCCCACCATTTTTAACACGATCAACAAACTCAGTTGCTTCTTCAACAATGGTAAAATCAGCACCAAAATTCGTATCAAACACACCATCAAATCCTAATGCACGGATGGCTGCATAAGCTTTTGCTGTAACATCTTTACCATAGCCAAGTCCAAACTCTTCACCAAGTGCCGTACGTATAGAAGGCGCAATATGTGCAATGACATGTTTGTTTGGGTCTTTAATTGCATCCATGACATGGTCGATGTCATCTTTTTCTTTTAAAGTCGCAGTAGGGCAAACTACCACGCATTGTCCGCAAAGTAAGCATGCATCCGAATCAAAATTAAAGCCTTTTTCTGGTGCCACATACGGTGTCGCTTGATCACGATGATATTTTAAAATTTTAGCACCTACGATTTGAGTACACGTATTGACACAACGACCGCACATGATACACTTGGTTGAATCACGGCTAATCCCAATACTACTATTATCTTTCAAGTAAGTTGCTTGTTCATGTTGAATACCCATTTTAGACATGTCCATATCGTATTTTTGAATGGCTCTTAAAAGCTCACAGTTATGTAAACGAACACAGTTGTCACATTCGAACTCATGATTAACTGCTAGTTTCGTTATGTTTTCTTTTACCTTCTCATCAAGTGTTGGTGTTGATGTTTTGATTACCATTCCAGCTTCTACTTTGGTGATACATGAACGAACTGGTTGGTCCTTCCCTTCTATATCGACAAGACACACTTGACAAATACCACCTCTTGCATAGTCTTTTAAATAACAAAGTGTGGTAACATCTTCACCTGCTTCTTTACATGCTTCAAGTACAGTTGCAGTTGCACTGACTTCAATTTCTTTTCCATTAATTGTTAGTTTGATTTGTTCCATTTATTTGCCACTTCCTTCCATATCAAATTATACACTAAAAAAGATACAAAAACAAACATTTTTTAGCGTTAAAAATATTTTTTTAACAAGTTAATCAACAAGACTATTTAAAACAAACCCATGTTGACCATTTAAAACAGACTTAATATCAGATGCTTTCTTACCCGCAAATTGAATGATTTCAAGCCAAATAAGCCCATCTTCAACTTGAATTGCAATACCACCTTGAACATCAACTATAGACCTAACGTCACCCTTTATGACGCCTTGTTCAAAATGAACTTGCCAGACTTTAATGACTTGTCCTTGATACATCATATAAGCACCAGGATAAGCATTTAAACCACGTACATGATTACGTATTTGTTGCCCCTTTAATGACCAATCAATGCGTTCCTCACTTCGTTCAATGTTATACCCATAAGTAACCAACTGTTCATCTTGTTTAACTGGCTGATAAGTTTTATTGATTAATACCGCCCATTTGGCTTCAACTAAATCACTTGCAACAATCATAAGCTTATCATGTAATGAACTCATTGTATCATCGTCTTCAATTTCACACGCACTTGAAGCAATCATATCACCTGCATCCATCTTTGATACCATTTCCATTAATGTAATCCCTGTTTGTTTATCACCATTCATAATAGCACGATGGATGGGTGCCCCACCTCGCCATTTCGGTAACAACGACCCATGTACATTAAAACACCCTATAGTTGGGCACTCAAGTATCATTTTTGGCACCATTTGACCATAGGCACATGTGATAATGATATCAGGTTTTATATCAATAATCATTTGCATATCTTCTTTTAATTTTTCTGGTTGAAACACAGGTATACCGTATTGTAATGCAATTGCTTTAACTGGCGTTGCTTTAAGTTCTTTTTTTCTTCCAACGATTCGATCTGGTTGTGAAACAACCAAGACAATATCTTGATTCATCTCAATTAGTTTCTTTAATATTGCAGTTGCAAAAATCGGGGTTCCCATAAAGACCACTCTTGGTTTCATCTTCTCACCTCGCTATCATTATAGCATATTTTAAAAAAGTTTTTTAGAAAGATTTCGATATTTCTTGCATTTTCCGTTTATTTTTGATATTATCTTATAGTAACTATGGAGGTGAAAACATGGCAAATATTAAATCACAGATTAAACGAGCTAAAACAAATGAAAAACGTCGTCAACGTAATGTTGCTTACAAATCTTCACTTAAAACAGCAATGAAAGAAGTGACTTTAGCAGTTGAAGCAAAAGACAAAGAACGTGCGACTACTGCATATAATTTAGTTTCTAAAAAATTAGATCAATCAATTTCAAAAGGCTTCCATCATAAAAACTATGTGGCACGCCAAAAATCAAGATTGGCTAAAGCAGTAAACAGTATCTAATGTATGCTTGCATACATTTTTTTATTTAATCTATCCAAGATAGATTTTTTTTATAAAAAAAGGACACCTAAGTATCCTAATACCCTTTAGTAAAGTCAACTGTGCCTTCAACTGCTTCACCTTGTATAAATTGTTTAAATCGACGACAAAACATAGTCAACATTTTTTCTTGGTACTTGACAGATAATCCAGATAAATGTGGTGTTAATAAAACATTACTTAAATCCCACAATGGACTGTCTTTAGGTAGTGGTTCAACTTCAAACACATCTAGACAAGCGCCTTTAATCTTACCTGTTTTCAAACAATCAATTAAATCTTGTTCAACGACTGTCACACCACGACCAATATTAATAAAAACCGCATCCGATTTCATTAATGAGAAGTAGTGACGATCAAGCATCTTAATTGTATCTTCAGTGTATGGTAAAATTGATACAACATAATCAGACTCTTTAAACAATGTTTCTAAATCAACCATTTGATCAACTTCATCAATCTTTTTCATACTGTTAGAGTTTGCAATAACCTTCATCCCTAGTTGTTTACACTTATATGCAAGCATTTTTCCAATTTCGCCTAATGCAATAATACCAACAGTAGCACCTTCTATTTCACTTTGAGGTGTTGCTTGTTCCCAACGATGTTCTCTTTGGGCTTGTATTAATTGATGCATATTACGACTAAAATATAGCATTGCCATAATTGTAAATTCACTCATGTGACTTGCATGGAGTCCTTTAGCACTCGTAAGTAAGATGTTACGCGATTCAATTAATGACAAAGGAAACTGATTAACACCCGAAGATTGTGATTGAATCCATTTTAAATGTGGTGCTTGATTGATTTGTTCACTTGATACATTGGTTGAAACAATGATTTCCGCATCTTCTAAATGATCATCAATGTTGTTTGTTAAAACAACCTCATATAGATTTTCCATTTCTTTTAACATAGATGAATGAAGCGGTGTTGCATGTCCAATATGATAGACGAGTTTTTTCATTTTTACATTCCCACTTTCTTTGCAATTGTATAGATAACCTGAGCATTTGATGGTGCTTTTTGCTGACCTTGACCAAAGTAATCTTGATAAACACCGAGTTCACTTCGTTCATATGCAACTTGAATCGCATGTCTAATGTTGCGTTCAATACGTGCAAACGTTGTTTTATTAATTAATGCGACTTGAGAATACACTTGCTTTATAAGTAAACCATCACGATTTTCAAGCACAATGTGAATTGCCTGTCTTAAATATTTGGTTCCTTTTAAATGTTCCATGAACCCAAGATGTTTTAAACACTCATCAATAATGGTCTCTTTTGCATCCACTTTATTCATCATCCATAGATAAGACTGCCATGAATGCTTCTTGAGGCACTTCGACACTTCCAACTGCCTTCATGCGTTTTTTTCCTTCTTTTTGTTTTTCAAGCAATTTTTTCTTACGCGTAATGTCACCACCGTAACACTTAGCAAGGACATTCTTACGCATTGCACTAATGGTTGATCGCGCAATTACTTTGCCTCCTAAAGCCGCTTGAATTGGCACTTCAAATTGTTGTCTTGGGATAATCGTTTTTAATTTTTCCGTAATAACTTTTCCTCGATGATAAGCAAAATCTTTATGAACAATGGTAGACAGAGCATCAACCACTTCTCCATTTAATAAAATATCCATTTTAGATAATTTACTTGCTTTATATTCAATCAAATGATAATCAAATGACGCATAACCTTTAGAACATGATTTAAGTTTATCAAAGAAATCAAACACCACTTCAGATAGTGGTAAATGATAAACAATCGATACACGATTAGCATCCATGTAGTCCATATTAATAAACGTCCCTCGTTTATTTTGACACAACTCCATAATTGGACCAACATAATCATTAGGTGTCATAATATCTGCTTGAATGTAAGGTTCTTCAATTCGCTCAATGCGTTGAGGATCAGGCATTTGACTTGGGTTATCAACCAAAATCATGCTTTGATCTGTTAGGTAAACATGATAAATAACAGATGGTGCAGTTGCGATTAAATCAATGTTGAATTCACGTTCCAAACGTTCTTGAATCACATCCATATGAAGTAAACCAAGAAATCCACAACGATAACCAAAGCCCAAAGCTTGCGAGCTTTCTGGTTCGAATTTTAATGCAGCATCACTAAGCTGCATTTTCTCTAATGCCTCTCGAAGATCATTGTATTTAGAGCTATCAATTGGGTACATACCACAGTAAACCATTGAGTTTAGTTCACGATAGCCAGGTAATGCAGTAATAGCAGGGTGAGCAGTTTTTGTCATTGTATCCCCAACTCGGACATCTTGAATTGACTTAATTGCTGCTGAAACCCATCCAACTTCACCCGTGACAAGTGACTCTCTTTTGACTTCATTGGGATTACGAATCCCTAATTCAACGACTTGGTACTTAGCACCCGTAGCCATCATTTCAATTTCATCACCAACTTTTATTGTACCATTCTTGACACAAACCATGATGATCACACCTCGATACGCATCGTAATATGAATCAAAAATCAAGGCTTGGAGTGGTGCATTGGGATCACCTTTTGGAGAAGGTACATACTTCACAATGGCTTCTAAAACATCCTCTACATTTAAACCTGTTTTTGCTGAAATAAGCGGCGCTTCATCTGCTGGTAAACCAATCAATGATTCAACCTCTTCTTTCACACGTTCAGGATTTGCAGCTGGTAAATCAATTTTATTGATAACAGGAATGATTTCAAGATTGTTATCGAGTGCCAAATAGACATTTGCTAGGGTTTGTGCCTCTACCCCCTGAGCTGCATCAACAACTAAAATAGCGCCTTCACACGCTGCAAGTGAGCGTGAAACCTCATAGGTAAAATCGACATGGCCTGGTGTATCAATCAAATGAAATAAATAGGTTTCCCCATCTTTTGCTGTATAAGTAAGCTGGACTGCATTCAGTTTAATTGTAATGCCTCGCTCACGTTCTAAATCCATATTGTCTAACAATTGTGCTTTCATATCACGCTCTGCCACAGTATGTGTCATTTGCAAAATACGATCAGCCAATGTTGATTTTCCATGATCGATATGGGCAATAATGGAAAAGTTTCTTATCTTTTTTTGTTCTATCATACTTCCACCTTCTCTGTTTAAAATTATACCAAAAAAACAACCATTACACAACATAAAGAAAAAACGGCAATGCCGTTTAATCTAGTGAACTCTCTTTTAAAATCAATGCAACAAACTCATCTAACGATACACTGATTTGTTCTTGCATACCATAACGACGATAAGTCACTGTTTGATTATCTTTTTCTTCATCCCCTAATACGAGTTGGAATGGTACTTTTTGTACTTGTGCTTGTCTAATTTTATAACCTAGTTTTTCTTCTTTTAAATCAATTGATGTACGAATACCTTTGGCTTCAAGTTGTTGCATCACTTGATTTGAGTAATCACTATGGGCATCTAAACTAACTGGAATAATGCGTACTTGTTCAGGTGCTAACCAAACAGGGAATGCACCTGCATAATGCTCAATTAAAATCCCAATGAAACGTTCAAGTGAACCATAAACAACACGGTGTAATACGACTGGGCGATGTTTTTTACCATCTTCCCCTATATAAGTCACATCAAAGCGTTCAGGTAAATTAAAGTCAATTTGGATGGTACCACATTGCCATGGTCTTCCCAATGCATCCTTAATTTTGAAGTCAAGTTTAGGACCATAAAATGCCCCATCACCTTCATTGACTTGATATGGAGCCCCAACTTTTTCCATTGCTTTTGCTAGAACGCCTTCTGCATAGTCCCAAATTTCTTGAGTACCAATTGCTTTTTCAGGTTTCGTTGACAACTCAACATAATAATCAAAACCAAAAATATCTTTGTAGAAACGTTCGATTAATGACATAATGCCAATGATTTCATCAACAGCTTGATCTGGTGTCATGAATAAATGAGCATCATCTTGTGTAAAGCTTCTAACTCTAAATAGACCATGCAAAGCACCACTAAACTCATGTCGATGGACGATACCTAGTTCTCCCATTCTAATTGGTAAATCTCGATATGAATGAAGACCATTGTTGTATGTTAACAAAGCACCTGGACAGTTCATTGGTTTGATTGCAAATTCTTTTTCATCAATTTCAGATGTATACATATTTTCACGGTAGTTAAACCAATGTCCTGATACTTCCCAAAGTTCACGGTCAAGCATGATTGGTGTTGCAATTTCTTGATAACCAGCTTTTCGATGTTCTTTACGCCATAAATCAACCAAAATATTTTTAACAATCATTCCTTTTGGTAAAAAGAATGGAAATCCTGGTCCATATTCAGACATATAAAACAATTCTAAATCTTTTCCTAAACGACGATGATCACGTTTCTCAACTTCAACCAAGAAATTTAAATAAGCATCTAATGCTTCTTTTGTATAATAACTAACTCCATAGATTCTTTGAAGTTGTTTGTTGTTTGAATCACCTCTCCAGTAAGCACCTGCTAGACTAAGTAGTTTGAAATGTTTGATTTCACTTGTTTTAAACACATGTGGACCACGACATAAATCGATAAATTCACCTTGTTGATAAAAAGTAATGGTTCCATCTTCCAAACCACTAATGAGTTCCACTTTATATGGGTCTTCTTTAAAGTACTCTAGGGCTTCTGCTTTACTTTTTTCGTGGCGTTCAATTTTTTGTCCATTTGCAACAAGTCGCTTCATTTCTTTTTCAATGCGAATTAAGTCTGTTTCTACAATTTTAGGTTCTACATCAACATCATAATAAAATCCATTCTCAATCGAAGGACCAACACCAAATTTAGCATCTGGCCATAGGTTTTTAATGGCTTGAGCCATTAAGTGAGCTGTAGAGTGATTTAATAATGCAAATGCATGTTGATCATCTTTACCAAATAAAATAAGTTCTCCATCTTGAGTTATTGGATCCATCAAACCAATCACTTGATTGTTTAGCAGTGCACCTACAGTTTCTTTTCTTAAACTTGTTGATAAACTCAATGCAATTTCATCTGCAGTGATACCAGATTCAAAAGTTTTTTTACTTCCATCTTTAAAAGTTAATTCAATCATGGTTATTCTCCTTTCAATAAAAAAAGTACCGTTAAAGGACGCAAATGCGTGGTACCACCTTTGTTCAATAGCGAAGCTATTCTCAACCTCTTAACGCGAGTTACGGCCTCTTTTTCAAGGGCAGCTCCAAGGGAGTAAAGATAAACTGCAACTGGGTAACTTTCACCATCATACCCTCGCTTTAAGCGCTCATTTAACTTCATATCCTTTTCATAGCTTTGATGATTTAATTATAAAACATTTTAAACAAATGTCAATCTATGTACTAAACTATTTCTTCAATTCTTAAAAATGATGTTGAACCTGCACGTTGAGCTGTACCACCTGTAATGATCATAGTTGACCCTGTTTTATAACCCATTAACTTAGCAAGCCCATTAGCGCGCTCAACCGCTTCCGTATCAAAATTATTGATAAGATCTGTTAAAATAGGTTTAACCCCCCAGTTTAGTGCCATTGACAATGCTACTTTCTCTGACATGGTTGCCGCAATAACTGGTACCATTGGCTTTAATCTAGAAAGACGTCTTGCAGTCGATCCTGTCACCGTAAACACAACAATTGTGTCAATATCAAAGTCATAAGCAATCTCAGCAACACTTGCAACAATTGCATTATCAACTTGTTTTAATGCAGTTGTGACACCAAACTTGATGTAACTACGATAATCAATTGCACGTTCAATACGCTTTGCAATGCTTGTCATGGTTTCTACAGCTTCAATTGGATATTTACCAATAGCTGATTCGCCCGAAAGCATGATGGCATCTGTACCATCTAGAATTGCATTTGCAACGTCACTTACTTCAGCACGTGTAGGTCTTGGGTTTTCTTGCATTGATTCTAACATTTGTGTTGCAGTAATTGATACTTTTGATTTTGCAATACATTTACGAATAATACTTTTTTGGATGAGTGGTACTTCTTCTTTTCTCACTTCAACCCCTAAATCACCACGTGCAATCATGATACCATCACATGCTTCAAGAATTTCATCGACATTGTCAACACCTTCTTGATTCTCTATCTTTGCAATGATTTTAATATCGGGTTTCCCATGTTTCTTTAAAATTGCTTTAATATCCATAATGTCTTGAGCACGTCTTGTAAAAGACGCTGCAATAAAATCTACATCATGTTCACATCCAAACACAATATCCGCATGGTCTTTTTCAGAAATATATGGCATATTCAAACGAACATTAGGCACATTAATACCTCTTGTATCTTTAACTGTTGCATCATTTTTTACCAAACAAGATAAAATATGTTGACTTTTTTTGATGACTGTTAATTCCATCTTACCATCATTGACAAGAATGACAGATCCAACTTGAACATCGTCATATAAGCCTTTGTAAGTAACTGAAAACTTAGTGTTATCACCAACAATCTCATCCATATGAATATCAACTGTTTGACCTTGTTTAAAGGTTGCTTGCCCACCTTCAAATTTACCCGTTCTAATTTCAGGTCCTTTTGTATCAAGAAGCACCGCAACAAATTTACCAATTTTTTGACGTTCTTCTCGAATACGCTCAATTTTCATTGCATGTTCCTCATAAGAACCATGAGAGAAATTAAGTCGCGCAACATTCATACCTGCTTTCATTAAAGCAGATAAGACTTCATTTGATTCAGAAGACGGTCCAATTGTACATACAATCTTTGTTTTCTTACTTTCCTTAAATATTGCCATTTCGTTCACCTAACCTAACATTTTTGTGATTTTATGTAACTCAACATCGATAATTCTAGGCATTGCCAAAGCTGTTTCAATTTCATAATTCACTAATTGGTTATTGTGAATACCAACACAACGACCAGAAATACCTTGCTTCAATAGTTCTACTGCATAAACACCAAGACGCGCCGCAAGTACACGATCAAACGCTGTTGGACGACCACCTCTTTGAAGATGTCCAAGGACATTTGCACGACACTCAAATCCAGTATTGGTTTGAATATCCTTTGCCATTTCATCAACATTCGTTAGTTTTTCTGAAATAACGACAATAGCGTGCTTTTTATCCGATGCTTTACGTTGTTTCAATGTTTCAATGACAGCGTCTCGATCATAACCAGTTTCACTTGTGATCACCATTTCAGTACCACTTGCAATCCCTGACCATAAAGCGAGATCACCACAATAACGACCCATAACTTCAAGCACTGTACAACGTTGATGTGAACTTGATGTATCTCTTAATTTATCAATTGCTTCTACCACTGTATTTAATGCTGTATCAAACCCAATGGTAAATTCAGTTGAAGAAATATCATTATCAATCGTACCAGGAAGCCCAATACATTTGATACCTTCTTTTTCAAGTCCTTGCATCCCTTTATAACTACCATCGCCTCCAATCACTACAAGAGCATCAATCCCTCTAGCTCTTAGATTGTCGGCTGCCACTTTACGTACTGCCGGATCTTTAAATTCAGGGTAACGCGCTGTTTTTAAAATAGTGCCCCCTAAGTTGATGATGTTTCTTGTCATGCGACGATCCATCGGTACAATCTCATCTTCAACCAATCCTTTATAACCATGATAAACGGCATGTACTTCTATATCATAATACATACAAGAACGCGCAACAGCACGAATGGCAGCATTCATACCTGGTGCATCGCCTCCTGATGTTAAAATTGCTACTGATTTAACCATTTTTATTCCTCCAGTCCAAGATTATTATAACATATTTGAAAAAAATCGCACGATAAAATTGACTCTTTTTACAAAATATTAACATCAAGCACCTATTTCATAAATACGACAAAGCCCTTTAATGCGTTCCATGAGTACTCTTGCTTTAACATCAGAGGCCTGACCAAGTTGATACAACCCATAAAGTTCATCAAGTCGATACATACTAAAGATAAATGTCGGCTTTTGTTGATGCATACGACTCGTTAATAACCCCCCCAACACCTCATCTCTTGACCATTGACTTATTGTTGATTCATTTCCTAAATCATCAATGACAAGCACTGGTGCTCCTTTGATTTTTTCAGTTAGTTGTAAAAATTGTTGATAATCATTCATATTTCTTTTAAGTTGACTTACATACTCAGGAAAAGAAATAAAGGCTACTGAATGTTGATGCTTTACTAAATAACGAACTGTGGCAGAAGCAACATAACTTTGAATAAATCCTTTTTCTCCTCCAAGATAAACCCCTTTGTTTAATTGATCTAAATTTTGAACATAGCCCATAATGTCCTTCAATACTTTTGCTAGAATCGGATCAGCTTTAGCATGAGGGACTAAATCTTCCATTTCATAATTGAAAAATGATTCACTTACATTATGATAAATAAGATATTGATTCGCCTTAGTTACTTGATTTGCTTGCATCAAATAAGAACATGGTTTCAATTCTCGTTCTATTTGTTCACCCTTTGTTAAGACAATTTGATAGCCTCGTGCATCCTTTGGACATTGTTTAAGTCCTTTGCAAGAAGTACATGGTGTTAAATCTTGAATGTAGTCAAGACAATCAATTGGTTGATTTAATATATCTTGTTTTGTTAATGTACCATTAGCAAGTAAATGTTGAATCATTGGATGATTGATTAAAAAATCAAACACTTGATCCAAATTCGCTTCTAAATCAACAAGCCCTTTAATTGGTTCCATACGTATCCTCCTTGATCAACATCATTAAATCATCAAATACATCATCTTCTACGGTTGTTTCTTTTTCATATTGAATACTTGTTTTTGGTTGCACTTTGTTCTTTGTTTTTTGCGTTGCTTTCTTTATCTCAATCATAGCTGCTTCAACTGTTTTAATTTGCTTTACTTTCATGGTTGATGCAATCGACTCAACATACCGTTTAACCAAACGCCCTTCTTTTTGAATGGTATAATCTAATATGACATTCACAACACCTGGATTTAAATCAAATCGTTGCATCAATCCTTCTACAACCATTAAATCTTTTCGATTGGGTTGTTTACCAAGCAAATACCTTAAATAATCAAAACAACTTAGCTTGTCCATGCGTTCAATCGTTGGGTTACCAATATGACGACTTTGATCCTTTACTGGTTGATGATGATAAACAGATGAGAGCTTTTTAGGTACCACTTGATTGTCATAATAGCGGGCCACTTCTACTTTAAACTGTTCTAATTCAAATCCATGTACTTGGTATACTTGCATCAATAAGGCTGCTAGTTCCATGATGGTTAATTGATACATGGTTTGCATCATATCTACTGTTTCAAGCACTTCTTGAGTCAAAAAACGTTCCTCTATTTGATAAACCTTGAGTTGTTGTTTAAGAAGGGTTGCATCCATATTAACTTGTGGGTTTGCCTCTTTTCTTGTTTTCACCAAATGAACTTGATTATAGATCGCTTCATCTTCTTGATCAAATTGAGTACCAAATACCGTTTTAAAATCATGGGTTTGTTTTTGATAACCTTGAAGATCCATAACTGGTTTTAAAAATAAAAACTTCGTTTTTTCAAACTCAAGAGCAGTTAATTGATGATGAAGCGAAGCCACAAGTAAGGCATGATTGAAAAATGCACTCGGCGTCTTTGGCAGTAAAAGTTCAATCATATAGCAATCGGTTTCACCTTGCTTTAGGTATTGATTTACAAGTCCAATCGCACTTAATTTGGTTATTGCTTGTTCAATTTGATTTAAATCCATGTGTGTCATAAGGGACAAACGATACCATGTTGATTCTACACTGGTTAATCGATCCAGCTTCAATTCACCCCAAAAAGAGAGATAAACAGCAATCGCTTGGTAACCAATAATGGGTTGATAGAGTTCAACCAACACTTGCATATCCAATTGGCGCGCATCATCTTCGCTATAAAGTCGGTATGTATCCGTTGTTTGCATGTATATCTCCTTTCCACTTTGCTACTAATTGATCAACACAGTGATACAACGCTTCAATGGTAACGTTATTGTTGATAACAACATCTGCTAATGCAGCTTTCTTCGCTAACGGCATTTGCGCTTGAATCCACTTTTTCGCCTCTTGTATAGAACATTGATTACGTTTCATCAATCGCCTAATTTGTGTGTTTTCATCTACATACACAACGACAACTTGATCAAAACGACTTTGTTTGTTTGTTTCATAAAGCAAAGGGACATCAACAACAATAATCGGGTCGTTCAATTGTTGAATTTGAAGTTCCATTTGATTGTATACATAAGGATGCAAAATAGCTTCTAATTGTTGTTTGGCTTTGTCATTTGAAACAATATAGGCACCTAGTTGTTGGCGTTCTGTTTTTAAGTTGTAACCAAGTGTCTTTTGTACTTGTTCAATGATTACTTGATCATCACTTGCAAGATGTGCAATCTCATCTAAATCAATGACCGGAATACGATGCTTCAATAAACGCTTTTTCACTGTTGTTTTACCAGAAGCAATCCCACCAGTTAACGCTACTAACATATCATCACTCCTTTATAAAGATCAATAAATAACCAATACCAATAAAGGTTAAAACAGCACCAATGAAAAAAATCATATGGGTACTTGTAGCATCTGCAATAAAACCAAAGAATAATTTGAAGATAGCATTAAATAAAAATGTTGCGGATGTAAACAAAGCCATTGCTGAAGCAAAAATACTCGGACTACACGTTTTACGAATATAACTAAAGCAAGGAATTAAAGCAAATGCAATACCAGCAGCATGTAAAATACTGAGTCCTAAAAAGACATAGACGTTTGGGGCAAGCGCATATCCTAGCCAACGAATGCCAAATGCTAGACTTCCTAAGAGGAAAATTGACTTAAATCCGATTTTCTTTTCAATGCGTCCACTAAATTGTAATAAGAAAACTTCAGGAAGAACCATGACAATCGTCAATAAACCAATCATCGATTGCGGTACGTCAAAAGCACCAATCATATGCATGGTTGTAAAACTACCTGTCGCATATGAACTTGAGATGACCAGAATAGCAAAGATAATAATAAACATGTATTTTTTGTTTTTAATTAATGCAGGGATATCTTTACTTAGTGTTACCTTTGAATGTTGTTTGATGGTAACATGGGGCAATTTTAAGATCAGCAAAATTGAGCACGCGATTACGACCACAATACCATAAAAGATTGTATTCATTGCACCAGTAAATGAAATAATAACCCCTGCAAGCAGTGTACCAAGCATATAACCAAATGATCCAATGCCTCGAATGCTGCCATAATTACCATTGTGCTGCTCTAAGTAAATAATGGTATAGCTATCTAAAACTGGTTGACTTGATTCATTGAATCCCTCATAAAGTAAACTTAGCACAAGTGCTAAAGCAAATGCTGGTCCACTCGCAAACATAAAGTTGACAATCATCAACAAAACATAACTCCCAATGATAAACCATTTATCATGTCGATATTTACTTACCAACATACCCATAACTGGTGCCAGGATCATACTTGTGATGGAAGAGGCAAACCCAATAATGGATATTTGTGAATAACTAAATTTAAGTTCTTCTCTTAAATATACATTGATATAAGCTCCATACATCCCTTTAAAAGCAAATGCAACTAAAAACAAAATCATAAAAAGCCAAATCCCCTTGTGTCTCATCTATTTCCTTACTTCCTTTTTTGACAACAACAAAAATAGGTTCCTCTCCCTTTTAACTGTATTTTTTTAATCGGTTCACCACAAACTCGACAAGGCAGTCCTTGGCGACCATGAACCATCAAGTGTTGTTGGAAGCGACCATCAACTCCTAGTGACGATGTGTAACTACGAATTGTTGTACCACCTTCTTGAATGGCCAATGCTAAGATTTTTTGTGCGCTTAACACAAGTTGTTCAACGTCTTTTTTTGATAGTCTATTGACTTTTGTCCTAGGATCTAATCCCATATCAAAGCAAACTTCGTTGGCATAAATATTACCTAGACCACAAATAAGGTGTTGATCAAGTAATGCTTGTTTTAAAGGCATTGTTCTTTTTTTTAGTTGTTTATATAAATCAAGTGGATTAAGTTCCCACGGTTCTTTGGCGAGTTGATTAAATGGCGGATGTGCTTGATAATCTAGTTGCATCACTTTCATACGACCAAATTTACGGGTATCGTGATAAGAGACATACGTATCATTAAATACCAAACATGCATGGATATGCTTATTTAACATCGGATGATTGGTAACATAATACTTACCTTCCATTCTTAGATGGCTCACAAGTACATGATGTTCAAATTTAAAGATGAGATATTTACCAATACGATCAATGTCTTTTAGTGTTTGACCTTTTAAACACGCAATAGACAAACCATCTTCAATTAATGGTAAATAATAAACATCGAAGTCAGTTAAAGTCAGTCCCACCAATTGTTGTTTTAAAATACGACGAACAGTCTCAACTTCTGGTAATTCAGGCATTATTTTGCATCATACCAAGTTGGACCAAAAGCATGTTCACAACTTATTTTCACATTGAAGGGATAGGCGTGTTCCATGTTTTCTTTAACCAACTCAATCATCATATCTAGTTCTTCCTCAGGTACTTCAAAAACCAACTCATCATGCACCTGAAGCAACATGTGACTTTTAACTTGTTTGTCTTTCATAGCTTTGTCCACTTTAATCATCGCAATTTTTAATAAATCAGCTGCACTACCTTGTATTGGTGTATTCATAGCCAATCGTTTTGCACCACTTGCTTCCATAAAATTCTTACTATTAATACTTGGAATATATCGTTTTCGATTGAAGATTGTTTCAACATATTCATGTTCTTTACAAAAATCGACAATACCATCCATATAAGCCTTAATCGAAGGAAATGTTTCAAAATACATTTGAATAAAAGCATGTGCTTCTTTTACTGGTATACCAAGTTGACTTGATAAACCAAAATCACTCATACCATAAACTATCCCAAAGTTAATAGCCTTTGCCTGTCTTCTCATTAATGATGTGACTTCCTCTTTAGTTACATGAAAAATGTCCATCGCTGTTTTTGTGTGGATATCAAGATCATGATTAAATGCCTCAATCATTTCTTTAGCACCTGCAATATGAGCAAGTAAACGTAGTTCAATCTGGGAATAGTCAACACCTAGGATAACCCATCCTGGATTTGATGGTGTAAAGGCTTTGCGAATTAAACGCCCTTCTTCAAGTCGTACTGGGATGTTTTGTAGGTTAGGATCACTTGAAGACAGTCGCCCAGTTTGGGTTAGGGCTTGATTATAGATGGTATGTATTTTACCATCATCAAACACTTCTTTTTGTAAACCTTCAATATAAGTTGAATACAGTTTTGTATACTGACGATAATCCATAATATTTTGAATAATTGGATGGACACCAATTAGTTTTTCTAAAACATCGGCAGATGTTGAATACCCTGTTTTTGTCTTTTTTCCAGAAGGAAGATTCATCTTTTCAAACAATACTTCTCCTAGTTGTTTAGGTGAACCTATATTAAACTTCTCACCTGATTGCTCATAGATACTTATTTCAATTGCTTTAATCTTTTTAAGAAGGTCATCCCCTAATTGTTGCAACTGCTTAACATCGACAGCAATGCCTTTATACTCCATATCTTTTAAAATGAAAGCAAGAGGAAGTTCAATCATCTCATACAAATCATATTGACCTGCTTCTTTAAGTAATGTTTCTGCTTTACTTTCAAGTTCATAAATGGCTTTAGCTTGATTAACCAAATGGTTAGCTGCTTCAATCTTATCAGAAAGCACTTGTTTTTTACCATATATGGTTTCATCATAACTCACATCTTCATAACCATAGAAACCACAAACAACTTTAAAATCATCTTTAATGCTTGGATCAAGCACATATGACGCTAACTTCAAATCAAATGTAAAACCACCAACTTCAATGCCATTCCATAAACAACCTAGCATTTGTCGTTTAATATCATAACCTAGTTTTTCTCCCGTAGCTAACCATGACAAGAATCGATGATCGTTTCTAGCATCTTGTTCATCAATGAAATAACCACCAGTTGTCGTATATACTGAAAAACCATAAAGCATCCCACGATGATAATTTTCACCTAAGATACCAGCATGTAGTGCTGCTTTGCCTTTAATCTCAGGCATTGTCTTCACTACTTCAACTTGGATTTCAACAGGCTTACTCATATCAACTCGTCTCATCAATGCATTCAAATCATACTGTTGATAAAAATGCATCAATTCTTGATGATCATATGGTTTAACCAGTAAATCATCTAGTGTAATGGTAACGGGGGAATCACACTCAATTGTTGCGATTTGTTTTGACATCAAACCTAAGTCTTTGTGCGTTTCTACTTTTTCTTTGAGTTTGCCCTTTAAATCATCAACATGCTCAATCACAGACTCAACACTACCGTATTCCCATAACAGTTTAAGCGCTGTTTTTTCACCAATACCAGGAATACCAGGAATATTATCTGATGGGTCCCCCATCAACCCTTTTAAATCAATGATTTGTTTTGGGGTTAACTGGTATTTTTCAAATATTTTAGCTGGATCATTTTTCTCTAAATCAGTCATCCCCTTTTTGGTTAAAAAGACTGTGACATTGTCGTTTACTAGCTGTAGTAAATCTTTGTCTGAAGAATAGATTTCAACAGCCATACCAGCCTGAGATGCTTGTTTTGCCATAGTACCAATGATATCATCAGCTTCATATGAAACAAGCTTATAGGAAGCAACTTGATAGGCCTTTAAAAAAGATTCAACAATTGAAAATTGAGCAATCAAATCATCAGGGGTTTGACTACGACCATCTTTATAGACATCAAACTGTTCATGTCTAAATGTCTTTTTCCCAGCATCAAAAGCCACCAACAAATAATTTGGTTGACTGATTTCTAACATCTTTTCAAACATATTAACAAAACCAAATAAAGCATTGGTTGGAACACCAGCTTTAGATTTCATATAAGCACCACTCTTAACTGTTGCAAAGTATGCTCTGAATAATATTGAATTTCCATCAATTAATACTATTTTTTCCATTTCATCACCTTGTTATATTGTAACATAATTAAACATAAAAAAAGAGCTTTTTAAGCTCATTATTCAACTAATTTTAGATTCGCTAAATTCTCATACATGATGGTTATATAATCAGCATTATTTTGAATCTCTTCTGGCGTTAGAAACGAAAGATGATGAAGATTAATCTTAGTTAACCCCGCCTCTGTTGCAAGACGTTCAAACAAAGCATTCATTTCCTCAGTCATTCCTGGTTCATCTGCTATAAAGCGTACCTCATCTTTTATGATACGTTCTTTGATGGCAAGATACTGCTCTTCATTTGGCATGAGACCAAATCGTGAAATCATCACAGGATACACGTGAACATAATATGATTTTTGCCAATTGCCATAAGTATTTGTCATGGTCACAACTTTTGGATTGCCCTTTTGCTTACTAAATGTACTGTATTCTGCATCCAGTCGAGCTAATTTAACTTTTAGCGCTTCAAAATTACGTTCATAAAATTTAGCATTACTGCGGTCCATTTCTACAAACTTATCTTTCAGTTGCTCAGCAATACTGATCATGAGAACGGGATCCATCCATAAAAAAGGATCCATATCATAAACATCTACACCATTAAATGCAGGCCCTACATGAAATGGCGATTGGAGGGTTGCACTTGATACACCATCTTCAGATTGCACAACAGTAAATCTTGAAAAAGCACTTCCTGATGCATACAAGCTGGCATCAAACATTTGTATTTTAGTTTCCCTAATGCGATCAATATACATTGGCATATAAGGTTCCAGTCCTTGAATGTATAAAAATAAGTCACCCGATTTAAAATCATTGATGTACTCTTTTTTAAACGACGCTGTTTGAATCATACTACCCTCACTTACATTGATTACTTCAATGTACTTATCACCAATGGTTGTTGCCAAAAAGTTCATTGGATAGGTCGTTGTATACACACGCAACTTATTTTTAATCAAACAACCTGTCAACAAGCTTAAAATCAGCATTGTTGAAAGAAGACATGTTATTGTTTTTTTCATTTTATCACCATTCTTATTGTATCAAACTTGACATCATTTAGCAATGCACAGATATTTGCTTAAGCGATACAATAAAAGTGGAAGTTGAACAGTGAAGCATATAATAAATCAAGTATTTGGATTTCACAAAAAGAAATTGATAATTTTATAAAATTTTTCCGCTAAATTGACAGAAAACCACATATAAGAAGATTGAACAAAAAAGTAGACTGTTTCAACAAGGATTGATGTTTTGAATGCGTCAATCCCTTCAGTCTACCTTAAAATTCTATTTTTACATGTTCAATTTTTATTACATACTCTTTGATTAATTACTTTGAACCCGTCTTTACAACCCCTTTTATTGAGTCAGGTTCTTTGCTCTAATAACGAATAGAACCTACTATATGATAATGCCCATTCCACAATGAGTTTCCAGTAACTTGATCAAACCCACCGTGACCTACCCAAGCTGTTTTCGAAGTTCCCGACGCAGCAATATAACGAGAGTGAGAACCGTAAACAGATTGGATAGTAGTTGTCGTTTCTGCAGAGCTACCCATACTACCATCCCAGTTCCAATAGTAGTAGTTCCTATCATACATATCGAAATATACTGACCCTTCATTTTTTCTCCCTTGATAAGCAGATAGTGGTTGTGATACAAAAAGCCCTACCATTAAAATCACTAAAAGTTTCTTCATTTTAAATCCTCCTTTATTTTTTATTAATTATGTCTAATTTAAACAACGATTAATTCACTTTAGTTAATCCATGCTTCCTATGCATTAAGCTTGTTGCTACCCATGTTGATGCAATGAAATCAATCGCAAGCAATATCATAATTATTTTGATATCAAACTCACCTAACTTTACGAAAACAGCAGCGACAACCCCTTTATAGAAGAGTAATTCTAAAGACATCGCAATGCATTCTATTGGTAAGAAGTCACCTTCAAGCCTTTTCAAAATCATTCTCTTTTTGTTGAACGAAATAATCATAAATAATGAAAGCGAAGAAACAACAATCATCGAAAAAACCAACACAATTGTAGAAACTAGCGTAAATCCAAACATCCTATTTAGATTTTCTCCTCTTGTCCTCATAGCATCATCAAGTGATGTTATATTTACTGAGTAGTTTGAATCATAATCCAATAAAATAGTTTCTAGTTTTTCTTTTATTTGTTCTATATCCCTTGTTTTGTCATAAATATAAAACTGATTATTTATCGAGAATGCCTCATGTCCGATTAAGCTAAATTCTGCTAACTCGTTTGCAAATTTTAAATGTACCAAGTCAGTGTCAATATATAGGCGAGGAAAAACTTCTTTCTTATTCACTACTAGTTTTTGGCTTTGAAGGTTTGGAAAGAGCTTTATTAATTCACTTTTCTTTTGTTCATTGCCCAGGAAGATTTTTTCATCCTTTGAGACATCTTTAAGTATGTTATCAAACTTGTAGTTTGATCCATAAATGACATAAATTCCTTCCCTACTCATTGCATAATCAGAAACATAAATCATGTCAAACTGCTCCAACAATTGATTCTCAATCTCTATGTTTTTTGTCAATTGAAACCCAGTATTTGATGAGGGGTTATTCACGCTAACATGATACATATCATGTTGAACTTTGTGT
>CAZWEF010000012.1:0-29449 GCA_964632125.1 uncultured Erysipelotrichales bacterium | reverse complement strand
CACAATACTCACAGCAGCACTACGATAATTACCAACTAACACAGCGTGATGTGGGGGGTCTGTGATAAAGAAATCCATTGCAATTTTAACATAATTACTGTTGACTGACGAAATCCCAGCATTTTCATTATTGGCAGCTTTACAAAGCCAGTTATGTGGCACTTTATTTGTCGCATATGCCGTTGATTCAACATCGACACATTCTTGTTGAGCATCATTGTATGTATAAGGTGCCAATCCTTGAGAAGCACGATACTCATTTACTTGTCTAAACATTTCCATTGCTGCTTCTCTTTCAAAATAGAAACCATTAACTTCTTTGTCATATTCAATTTCTTCTTTTAACGTTTGAAGCGCAGTGAGTGTACCAATCGGATCTTCATCGTTAACACGTTCATTGACTTTACTTTGAATACCACCTGCTTCAATGGCTTGATTGATCAAATACGCTTTTGTTTGGTCGTAATTAACAAAGTAGCGTTCAATCAATGAACCTTCTTCAACAATGGTTACAGGATGTTGACTGACATATGAAAGGAGTTCAGTTAAGCGTCCTTCATGTGTTGCCTTTTGTTCTAAATAAAATGTTTCGAGTACTTGAGCTTGTTCAACAAGCACCATGGATTCTGTTACTGGTAACTCAGTTAATGCAATACCAACCTCTTGTTCTATTTTGGTTTTAAATTCATTGACTGTTGTTTCTAATGACAGGCGTTGTGTATCGTCTATATCAAACATATTAGTGACTTCTACCAACTTTGCTGCTTGTGTTTTATCATATCCAAGTGCCATTAATTGTTTAACTGCTTGGTCTTCATAATAATAAACAGCACCACCAAATGCGACTG
Source organism: uncultured Erysipelotrichales bacterium (assembly GCA_964632125.1). GTDB lineage: Bacteria > Bacillota_I > Bacilli_A > Erysipelotrichales > CAZWEF01 > CAZWEF01. The sequence goes on along the minus strand of CAZWEF010000012.1, from coordinate 28,601 downwards.
TTAAAACCAGGACTATGATAACGATTCTTTTTATGTACTTCATCTTATCACCCATGGTTATAGTAACCGATTCTCTTGAAAAAGTCAAACCTAACACAAGTAAGTGTCTACTCCTCGTGCTTTATTATGCTTTTAATTCATCTAATATGAAATCAATCAAAGGCCGATGATCAACATGTTTTGCAACAACTGTTGCCACAATCGCAATTACAATGTGTTTTTGATGATTGATGTAAATCATATTCCCACCAGAGCCGATTGCCATGCATTCACTTGCATCTTTGTTTGTCCACCATAAAAATCCATAATAGCCAAATTGATTTTTGATGGGTTTCAATGAAGCCTGAACCCATTGTTTACTGACAACTTGTTGTTCATTAAATTGGCCACCATGAAGATATAGTTCGCCAATCTTTAACATATCAGGTAGTGTTAATGTGAGCCCCCAGCCACCCGCATTGTTACCAAAAGGATCATGAATCCACCCTTTTACTTTTTTTCCAAAGATATGATCCACATCAAAAACCATTGGATATTTAGGTATTGAATTGATTCCTAAAGGCTTAAATAGATACTCATTAGCAAAAATCCTAGCACTCATTTTTGTTGCTTTTGTCAAAAGTGCAGATAGAATATGGGTACTTATTGTTGCATATTTAAATGACCCAACTTGACCACCATTCCCCATCATTTCAAGTCCATAAGCGACCCAATCTTTTCTTTGGCAAATTCTAAGAAGTGGTTCCTTCATTGAAGCAAAAGGAAAAGGTGCTGTCATTGTTAATAAATGATAAATTGTGATTTGTTCTCTTAATGTATTGTTGTCATCCCATTGATATTCAGGGAAAAATGATAAAACGCTCTCATCAACACTTTTAATATAACCTTGATCAATTGCAATGCCAACTAAAATGGAGATAATACTTTTGGTGACTGATGCTACATTCATGGGCTCTAGTGCGTTTGTTTTACCATAGTATTTGGTAAAACATGGTACACCATCTTGAACCATTGATATGCCTTTAAGTTGAGGGTATTTTCTTTTTATCAACGCATCAATTGTCTCTAGTTGTTTAAGCGTAACCATCATAAATACCTCCCCGTAATGGAGGCTTTGTTGTTTCTTAAATCACTAGGGCAACCAGTCGCAATGATGTTACCACCTTGATCCCCACTACCAATCCCTAATTCAATGATCCAGTCACAACATGATAAGATGTCTAAATCATGTTCAACAACAATAATAGAATGCCCTTGGATGATGAGTTCATTAAATAAATACAATAGTTTAGATAAATCATATTGGCTTAGTCCGATAGATGGCTCATCTAAAACATATAATGTTTTGTTCTTTCTTGATTTACTTAACTCCTTAACAAGTTTAATTCGTTGGGCTTCGCCTCCACTCAAAGTCGAAGTTGGTTGCCCGAGTTTTAGATAACCCATACCAATTGTTTCCAACATGGTAAATGGTGCTAGATTAAGCTTAGAATCACGCAAAAACAAAATAGCGTCACTTACACTCATATCCAAAACTTCATTGATGTTTAAGCCCTTATAGGTTACAGACAATGTTTGACGATTGAATCGAGTGCCATGACACACCGAACATGTTTGATCAAACTGAATGTCAAAACCAATGGAAATGGATGTGACACCACTACCATGACAAGCCTGACAAGCACCTGTTGAATTAAATGAAAAATCACCTTCTGTTAGTTTTTGTTTTATGGCTTCTTGTTGGTTTGCAAATAGTTTTCTTATTTTATCCCATAACCCAAGATAAGTCATTGGATTAGAGTTTTCTTTCCTTCCTATGGGTATTTGTGACAACTCAACAATGGCTTCGATTTGATTCACACCATCAATATCATGATTAATCTTGTTTGGGTTCATCAACGCTGCTTTCACTTGATTGACCAATGTTTTCATCACTAGCGAACTTTTTCCACTACCTGAAACACCAGCAATACCAACTAATTGTTTCAAAGGAAAACGTACTGTGACATCCTTTAAATTATGAAGATTGGCATGTCTTAGTTCAATGTATTGTGGTTTTTGTGATATTTGGTGAGTCATTAATGTTGTTAAATCCTTAGACAAGTAAGTTGCTGTTACCGAGTTTTTGTTTTCTAAAAACTCAGCATAACTTCCCTGATAAATGATTTGACCACCTAATGACCCTGCATAAGGACCAAGATCAATTAAATGATCAGCAAGTTGCATAATTGAACGATCATGTGAGACAACGAGTACGCTATTTCCTTGTTCTTTAATGGTCACTAGAGCATGCTTAATAGCATCTTTTTCCGATTCATGTAAGCCACTTGTTGGTTCATCAAATACATAAATAAGTGCATCTAACTTTGATGTTAAATGTTGGTGAAGAAAAAGACGTTGCAATTCTCCCCCGCTAAGCGTTGGTATTTCACGGTAAAGCGTTAAATGACCCAATCGGATTAGGATTAAAGCATCCAGTGTTTTTAATATTGAGCAACTGATTTCTTCACCGAAAGGTGACAATTGATGGTCATTTAACAATGTCTCAACAAATACCTTAACTTGACTAAGAGGCATTCTAGAAACATCGCCGATATGTAACTGGTTGACTGTCATTGATCTAGCTTCTTCTCCAACACGATCACCATGACAAGCATCACATGTTTCAAGTACATAAAATTCGCTAACATCTTCTCCTTTTTTCAATCGATTGTAAAGGATTCTCTCAATGCAATAACTATGCTTTCCGGTTTGGGGATCAACTTGACCATAGATGAGTAATGATTGCATCTCCTTAGACAAGTTCATAAATGGTTGATGGATATCATCAGGGTATTTTCTTTCAAGTAAATTAAGATAGCCTTTTGTAGCCCCTAACTGTTTAAAAATCAAATAAGCACTGCTTTCAGGTATCACAATTTGATCTAGATGTAAATGATATGTTTTACCACTGCCACCGCACTCAAGGCACATCCCGTTAGGGGAAAGATATGAAAAAAGACTAGGGTCTTTTTCTGTTGACATCAATGTCTCATTAGCATCAATCCCAACATGTGCATATAACAGTCCAAACTGATTAAGTAAGCCTGTTTTTGATCCAACTGTTGAACGAGGATTACTTTGTCTAATGATGTTTTGTTTAACAGCAACAGTAGGACTTAAACCATCTATATGTGAATACTGGGGTGTTCCAAAATCAATTGCCATACCGATTGATTGTAAATATTTTTTTCTTCCTTCTTCAAAAATTAAATCAAATATTAAACTTGATTTACCTGAACCACTTACACCTGTAATCACAACTATTTGTTGTTTTGGGATAGAAATATCTATATGACGTAAATTATGAAGATAAGCATTTTTGATTGTGATTGGTTTCATTGTTTTTCCTCACTTTATTGGTTCAATCGGTACATAGATTTCAACTTGGTGCATGCCATGTGCATCATCTGATGGATTGTTTAGATAGACTTCAAATGGAAAAGCATCTCTTGTTTGATAACCACTTTTGGGTAACCAAACTTGATAAACATATCGCCATGCTTTTGCATAGTCATTTTGATGTATGTTGAAATTGATGACACCATACATACCTCCTGGTATCTCCATAATTCCATAAGATAAATCATCAACGTATTTTATAGGTATAATACTTAAACAAATGCTTGTTCGTTGTTGATGCTCATGTAGGTAATCAGGATGATGGTGATAAATACTCAGTACTTTTGTCTCATTAAAAAGTAAATTTTGGGCTTGAGCATATCTGTATAAAGATGTTAAGACATTGGCATAAAAACCTGGTGCTGTTAACAAACCAATTGATCGATAATAGATGACTGTCATTGCTGCTTGGTTAATCACGCGCGCTTCTCCAACCACATAATGACTGTCTTCTACTTCTTCATTATAGCAAGTTAATGCCTCTATCTCTTTGCAATTGTTGCGGTTTTTCATCTCTCTTGGAGCGAACTGATAATACCGTTTAAACGACCTTGAAAAGACTGCTGCATCACTAAACCCAAGGGTAAAGGCAATATCAGTGATACTTAGATTTGGTCGATGATTTAGGTATTGAAGTGCTTTTTCCATTTTAACTCGAGTCATATATTGAAAAATGGTTTCTTTTGTTAAATCTTTAAAAATACGATGAAAGTGATATTTAGATATCCCAGATACTTTAACTAATTGTTCATAAGTAAAGTTCTTTTCGGGGTATTGTTCAATATAGTCCTGAACCATAAATATTCTTTTCCAATAATCATCTTGTTTCTTTTGATTCAAGATTATACCCCCTCTAATTAGAGCATCATTTTAAGCTTTTTAAAGAAACTTCATATACCTTAATTTAAAACAAAAACCCTATTTAGGGTTCATTGTTTTCATAATTTGTCTAATGTCAGATTCTTTAGGTTTACGACCCATTTGTGCATACATAGCACGAATCATTTTTTCATTGATTGGTGGGTTGTCTTTAATTTGTTTTGTGATGATACGTCTTGTGATATAAAAACCTGCACCACCACCAATTAATAGTCCGAAAATAAATGGTAAAATCCAATTCATGATTAGTCCTCCTTCAAGTAAGTTTCAATTTTTTCTAACACTTTGTTTGTTGAAAATCCAAAATGATTTAATACATCTTGCATTGGTGCAGATTCTCCAAATGAATTCATACCAATGATTAAACCATCTTCACCAACATATCGTTCCCAACCAAGTGTTGATCCCATTTCAATGGCAACACGATGTTTAATCTTAGGTATAACTGATTGACGATACTCAGCTGTTTGCTTATTAAAGCAAGCCATGGATGGCATTGATACACAACGTGCACCAATTCCTTTTGATTGTAACACTTTTGTTACCTCAATAGCAAGTCCAACTTCACTTCCTGTTGCAACAATAACGACATCAAGATGATCTTGTTCCTTACAAACAACGTATGCCCCTTTTATGGTATCATGTGTACTTGTTGATGCTTCTACAGTAAGGGGTTGGCGTGAAAGCAAGATGGCAACTGGTGTTTTTGTTTGAGCAAGTGCGAAGGCATAAGCTGCACTTGTTTCTTTTGCATCAGCTGGTCTAAATAAAACAAAATTAGGTAGATTTCTAAGAGACATCATTTGTTCAATTGGTTGATGTGTTGGTCCATCTTCTCCAACAGCAATGCTATCGTGTGATAATTGATAAATTACTGGAATATGACTAAGCGAAGCAAGACGAATAGCTGGTTTCATGTAATCACTAAAGATAAAGAAACCCCCAACACTTACTTTAAGTCCACCATGAAGCATCATACCATTCGCAATTGAGGTCATGGCAAATTCACGAATACCATAAAAAATATTTCTTCCACTATAATTTTCTTTAGAAAAACGACTTTCAAAAGAGATGTGATTTTTAACAGAAGAGGCTAAATCTGCTGATCCCGTGATATAATTTGGCAATGCTTTTGCCATGGCATCAACAATGGTCTGACTTGCATCACGTGTTGCAATGGTTTTGCCTTCTTCAAACTCCGGCATAAATGCTAAGTACTCATCAAATGATTTAACTTCAAATGATGATTTAAATGCATCACTTAGTTCAGGATAAGTTGTTTGATAAGCTTTCATCATTTTAACCCATTTTTGGTATTGTCGTTTCCCTCTTAAAAATACTTTTTTATGAAAATCATCATAGACTTCATTAGGAACAACAAAAGGATCATATGTCCATTGATAAAAATCACGTGTTTGTTCAATATCTTTACCAAGTGGATTACCATGTACTTTACTTGTGCCTTGATTGGTTGATCCATAACCAATGATTGTTTTATAAATGATTAAACTTGGCTTAAATAATTCTTTTTTAGCCTTTTTAAGTGCTTTGGCAACTAGTGATGGGTTCATACCATCTTCTACAATGATTACTTGCCAATGACATGCTTCAAATTTCTTTTTGATGTCTTCACTCGTTGACATCTCAGCATCACCATCAAGTGTAATACTATTGGCATCATACATCACAATCAGTTTCCCTAAAGCAAGATGTCCTGCAAGTGAAATTGCTTCTGATAAAACACCTTCTTGCATATCGCCATCACCACAAAGTGCATATGTATAGTGATCAATCACAGGAAAGTCAGGTTGATTAAATCGCTCAGCCATGATTTTTTCTGCCATAGCCATACCAACTGCTGTCGATACCCCTTGTCCAAGAGGCCCACTTGACGCATCAACCCCATCAGTCATGCCATATTCTGGATGTCCTGGCGTTCTTGATCCTAGTTGTCTAAATGATTTTAAATCATCGATTGTCACATCAAACCCAGATACATGAAGCAACGAATAAAGCAAACTTGATGCATGTCCTGAAGCCAATACAAAGCGGTCACGGTTCACCCATTTTGATTCTTTGGGGTAAACAACCAGTTCTTTTGTAAACAAGCTATAAGCTGCAGGTGCTGAACCAAGTAACATACCAGGATGTCCTGAATTGGCTTTATTGATTGCATGTGCCCCAAGCATACGCAAAGCATTGATTGATAATGTTTCCATAGTATTCCTCCATATGTTTTATCATATCACGAAAAACAACTGTTTTGTAGTTAAAGTTAGTGTTGTGTTGACTTTTTTTTAGCTTTCAATTTATCAGGTGTAACATCATTTCCTTCTTGGTCAACAACTGTCATGTTTAATAATTGTTGTTCAAATCCTTCTTTAAATAAACGAGAATATTCGATTCTTAATTGTTTTTGTTCTTGTTTTTCATCATCGCTTAATGTTTCTTGTTTCGATTTTCTAGCAAGTTCATTGATACGATCAATTAAAGGTTTTGGTATCATAAAGCCCCTCCTTTTCTTACTCATAATAAAACACACAAATTTGTGTGTTTTATACTAAAAGCGATGATATTATCCCTGATGTATTCAGGTGGGTTCTTTGTATGATTCATTAGGATTCCTAATTAAAGGCTTTCAACACAAAACCATAATTTCAAGATCCCTTATCTAACAATGTAGGAAATTTATGTTAGCTTCTAGCACCTTTATTATAGCATCTTTTGTTTGATATTGGTAGATGAAAGCGTTATTTATTTAAAAAAGGATTCTTTTTTGAATCCTCATGATGATTTTATTTATCTTGAATCAACAATTTTAATTCCTTTAACTGTGCTTCACTCACATGGCTTGGTGCAGATGTCATCGGACATGTTGCGCTTGCATTTTTAGGGAATGCAATCACATCTCTAATGCTTGACGCATGTGATAAAATCATGGCTAAACGATCTAGTCCTAAAGCAATACCGCCATGTGGAGGTGTTCCATACTGGAAAGCATCCACAAAGAAGCCGAATTGTTCTTTGATTGATTCATCATTAAATCCAAGTAATCTAAACATTGCTTCTTGCACTTCTTGTTGGTAGATTCGAATTGATCCACCACCCACTTCATAACCATTTAACACTATGTCATAAGCATTGGCTAAGATTTCATCTAGTGGTTGATTAAAGGCTTCTTTGCCTCCTTTTGGTGATGTGAAAGGATGATGTTTTGCAAAATAGCGATTGGCTTCCTCATCATATTCAAGCAATGGAAAATCAACAACCCATAAGAATCGATAAACATTTTCATCAATTAAGTTCAACGTCTTACCTAAATGTAAACGAAGTGCACCAAGAGCATCATAAACAATAGATGCTTTATCTGCAACAAATACGAGCAAATCACCAACACTTGCTTCCATCATTGTCATCAAAGCTTGTGTTTTTGCATCATCAAAAAACTTAGCAATCGGACCTTCAAGTCCTGTCTCTGTCACTTTAGCAAAAGCAAGGCCTTTTGCTTTATATGTTTTAACTACTTCTTGGAGTTGGTCAATTGCTTTTCTAGAGAAATGATTTGCTTGTTGCTTAACATTAATACCACTGACAATACCCCCATTTGAAACAGCTTGTTCAAAGACACCAAAACCACAATCTTTTGCAAATGCATCTAAACTAACAAGTTCTAAATCGAAACGAATGTCTGGTTTATCGCTACCATATTTAGACATGGCTACATCATATGGTAATCTTAAAAATGGTGTTTCAATGTCAATTCCTTTAACATCTTTCATGATTTTTTTCATCATGCCTTCTAGCATTTCTTGAATATCTTCTTGAGTAATAAACGACATCTCAATATCAACTTGTGTGAATTCAGGTTGACGATCTGCTCTTAAATCCTCATCTCTAAAACAACGTGCCACTTGATAATATTTTTCAAAACCTGCTATCATCAGTAGTTGTTTGAACATTTGAGGTGATTGAGGTAATGCATAAAACTCACCTGGATGAACACGTGACGGTACTAGGTAGTCTCTTGCTCCTTCTGGTGTTGATTTTGCAAGATATGGGGTTTCTACATCAATAAATCCTAAGTCATCTAAATAATTGCGAATCGTTTTGGTGATGTGATGACGCATGAACAAATGTTGTTGCATGTTAGGACGTCTTAAATCAAGATAACGATATTTCATACGTGTATCTTCTAGCGCATCCGTTTCTTCAGCAATAATGAGTGGTGTTGTTTCTGCTGTATTGATAATGGTGATTGATTTAGCTAACACTTCAATTTCACCTGTTTTTAATTTAGGATTGGCGTCACGACGACATTGAACAACTCCTTCAACCCAAATAACATATTCATGTCTAATGGTGTCGGTGATTTCGTGTAAATTTTCTTCACATACGATTTGAGTAATTCCTTCTCGATCTCTTAAATCAATAAAAACAAGTGAACCAAGGTTTCTTTTTTTTGCAACCCATCCTCGCAGTTGAACCAACTGCCCCTCATTTTTTGCATTTAGTTCATTGTTATGATGTGTTCTATTCATGGTGATGTCCTCCTAAATATTTGTTTAAAAATGTCATCATTTTTTCTATTTCAACCGTTTCCTGAGTCTGCGTTGCTAAATGTTTGATGTTAACTTTTCCTTCGTTCAATTCGGTTTCTCCTAATATAATAGCAAATGAAGCATCTAAGCGTGTCGCTGATTTAAATTGGGCTTTAAATGAACGACCAACAAAATCCATATCGACTTTTAACCCTTCCATTCTAAGCATGGTTACAATTGACAATGCCTGTTTTTTAGAATAATCATCTGCTGCAACAACATAAACATCAAGTTCTGGGTCTTTATCAATTTCGATGGCCTCAGCATCAAGTGCAATAAGCAAGCGTTCAATTCCTAGTCCAAATCCAATACCTGGCATATCAGGACCATCAAACATTTTTGTTAGGCCATCATATCTTCCACCACCACAAATGGTTGACTGCGCACCTACAAGAGGGTTTGTTGAGATAATTTCAAAAACAGTGTGGTTGTAGTAGTCTAGTCCTCTAACAATACTTGAATCAATCGTATAATTGATGCCAAGCATGTTTAACTGTTCGCATAAAGCATCAAAATAATGTTTCGAGTTATCATTGAGATAATCCAATATACTTGGTGCATTTTGCATAGATGGGTGTTCATGGTCTATTTTACAATCAAGTATGCGCAGTGGGTTTGTCTCATAACGTGTCTTGCAATCACCACATAAGTCATTCAAACTCGGTTCAAAGTGTGTTCGTAAAGCTTGACGATATGCATCGCGACTTTCTTTGTCACCAAGGGAATTGATTCTAAGTTCATAGTCTTCTAACCCTAGACTATCAATAACAGATAATGCAAGCATAATTACTTCAGCATCCAATGATGGGTTTTGACTACCAATGGCTTCTACACCAAATTGATGAAATTGTCTTTGACGCCCTTTTTGTGGACGTTCGTAACGAAACATTGGCGCGGTATAAAAAAGCTTAACTGGTTGTTCGGGATTGCCAAACATTTTGTGTTCAACATAAGAACGAATGACAGGTGCTGTCCCTTCTGGTCTAACGGCAATCAAGTCATTACCTTTGGTTTCAAAAGCAAACATTTCTTTGGTTACGATGTCACTTGCTTGTCCTGATGTTCTTTTAAATACTTCAACTGTTTCAATCGCTGGGGTACGAATTTCTTCATAGTGAAACACACCAGCAATGGTTCTAAATAATTGTTCTAAATACTGCCACTTGTGAATTTCAGTCGGTAAAATATCATAAGTGCCTTTAATGGTTTTAATATTCATCTTTCTCATCCTTTCAATAAAAAAAAGTCCTTGTTAAAGGACGCAGTTGCGTGGTACCACCTTTATTTATGTCAATTGACATACACTCAATCCGATAACGCCGGAAGCGGAATCCTCCAAATTATCACGACCAATATGACTTATGGGTTTGCACCTAACACCCACTCTCTATAAACTCATTCATTGGTTTCTCATTTTTCATAGGACTTAAGTCTATTGTATGGTAAATAACAACCTTTGTCAACAAAATCAAGTTTAAAAATGGATGAACTTTAGCGTTGCACATATTTAAAACCTTGTCCATCAAAAAAAGTCATCGCTTTGCCAACCAACTGATTATTTTGATAAATTGATTGCGTTCTTTTAAGCACCACTGATCCAATTGAAATCATCAATTGATGCGCAATCTCTTTATCAGCAATAGTTGCTTCAATTTCAAAAGAAAAGCTTGTAGGTGCATCACTTAACAAATGGACTTGAATCAAGTCTTCAAACATTAATTCATGCCATGCTGGGTCTATTGGACAAGTAGTGCTTCGATCAATTAGAATCATTTCATATGCAATGACTCGTTTTAACTCAATCAACTGACGTGTAAATTTAATTAAGCGTTGAGACCTATTTGTAGAAAAAAGGGTTTCATCATCAACCTCAGTATAATCCATCACTTGTACATGTGTTGAGACATCGCAAGGAACAGGCAATCCTGTGTGTTTAATCATGCGTTTAGATTTGGGTTTATCCAATGATTGAACATACACACTGCTACCTCTTTTTCTAATTGCTACACCTTCTAATATAAGCTCATCAAATGCTCGTCTAACTGTCATTCGAGATACATTGAATTGACTAGTCAATTCACGTTCAGGAGGAAGTGGTTGATTTGGTTTAAAAACACCTGATTCAATTTGTTCTAAAAGATACGATTTGATTATTGGATATTTACTCGCCACTCAATTTGTGCCCCCTCGTTAAACGTTATTATAGCACAATATTAGAGTTATTTCAAGTAATATCACATGTTTTGTCAATGATAAATGGTTTCTATTTGTCTAAAACTAATATATAAGACACAATAAATGAGAACTCGGTATACTTTGTTTGTCTCCTTATGATTTGAAAAAGATGCCTCATTTATGAACTAATTGTCCACACAAAATCATCTAACATAAAAAAACTTAGTTATGTACTAAGTTTTTCAATTGATAACCAGTATTTATGGTCTATTCCACCGAGTCATCTGCCCAAACATCTAATGCAGCCTTTAATGAGCGTGACATTTCTTCAATAAAATCAGTGCCACTTTTTCGATTATACATATACTGTCCAAAATTATCGAACAATGCTTTTGGATAATCACGATCTTTGAACATGTCGTCAAGTTGATCATTTGTTAAACGTTGATATTGATTTTCAAAGACAACATATTGTTGGTCAAATCTTGGGCGATGAACTCGCTTCATGTTTTCAGGATAATAACCAAACGTTAGCATAACAATTGGAAACACATATTTAGGTAGATTAAGCATGGCTTGATGTTTTTCATAGTGCTCCATAATATCACCAATATAACAACTTCCTATATTCAGTGATTCAGCAGCAATTACTGCGTTTTGAGCAGCAATGATGGCATCATTTGTTGCAAGGAAAAATTCCCCTTCATGTGCATGATGGACATCCTTATTGTTTTTATCTGCAATTTTTTGAACATTTGAATGTTTGTAGTAGTCTTCCCATTTTTGCCAGTCAGCACAAAAAATCAAAACTTCAGGTGCTGTTGCAATGAATGGTTGATCATCACATGATTTAGATAGTTTTAGCTTGAGTTCAGGATCAGTCACTCGAATAATTGAGTACAACATCATATTACCTGCAGTAGGTGCTTGAAACGCTGCTTCTAAGATGGTATCAAGATCTTCTTTTTTAATTGGTTGATCAAGATAACGTCTTAGTGATACTCTTTTTTTGATTGTTTCTAATGTTTCATTCATCATTTTCTCCTCCTAGTTCATGACTCTTGACACTTCATAAATATTTGATACCTTCATTAAATTGGCTGTCATCAGCTTAATCGAATCAGCATGATTGATCAGGACAGTCAAACGGAACATAGCACTTGCATCTTTCACTTTAACATCTAAGTTTTTTATCGAAATTTTCATCTGGGCAAGTGTACTCGCTATATCTGAAAGCAACATCGGTCGATCATCTGCGAGTATTAAAACCTCACATTCAAATTGTTGATTGAGCAGTGCACGATCATCCCAATTAACTGTAATCAGTCGTTTTTTATGTTCTTCTCGCGCAACATTGGGACAATCAACTCGATGTACTTTAACACCTTCTCCTTTTGACACATAGCCTATGATGTCGTCTCCAGGTATGGGACTACAACATTTTGACAAACTGACTTTTAGTCCAGATAAACCTTCAACGCTTATACCATCTGGATGCATTGGTGCAACAACTGTTTTTTTCTCCAATACTTTTTCAAGTTCTGAGACTTGTTTACGTTCTATTTGAATGACTTCAAAAACATGATGAACAGTTAAGGCTTTCGACCCTATCGCAAACAATAAACCATCAAAATCCTTAACTGTTAAAGCCCCAAAATAAGTGTCGTATGGTTTTGGTGTCATGTATAGTTTTTCATCAAGCCCACGTTTATTGATTTCTTCTTTCAACAAATGTTTTCCGTGTTCAATACGTTCTTCACGATTTTCATTAAGTCTTTTTTGAACAGCTTGTCTAATTTTACTTTTAGCATTTGCTGTTTTAACAAATTTTAGCCAATCTTCTGAAGGCTCTTGGTGTTTTTTTGAGGTTTTCATTTCCACAACATCACCAGTTTTGAGCTTGGTTGAGAGTGGTACCATACTACCATTAACAATTGCGCCAACACTACTATTCCCAACCTCAGTATGAATACGATATGCAAAATCAACTGGCGTTGACCCACTTGGTAGTTCAACAATTTTACCTGCTGGTGTTAAAACATAGACATTGGCTTCAAAAATATCATGTTTTAATGTATCGAAGAATTCTTTTGAATCACTTGATTCTGTTTGTTCACCACTAACTGAAACAAACTCTCGAAACCATTGAAGCTTATCTTCAATTTTCTTTTGTTCTTGTTTAGGTGATAAACTTGTTCCTTCTTTGTACTTAAAATGAGCTGCAATCCCTCTTTCTGCAACTGCATCCATGTCATAAGTTCTTATTTGAACCTCAAAAATATTACCGAGTTCTCCCACCACTGCAGTATGCAGTGATTGATACATATTGGGTTTTGGCATCGCAATATAATCTTTAAAACGACCAGGTATAGGTCTGTAGTGATCATGAATAATACCTAATGCTTCGTAACAATTGAGTTTTGTTTCAGTGATGACACGAATGGCATAAAGGTCATAGATTTCATGAAAGGGACGGTGCTTTTCATATACTTTTTTATAAATACTATAGATACTTTTTGCTCTCCCGGTTATTTTACATGGGACAGACTCAATTGCCATTAAATGCCTGATGGCTTCTATCATCAAATCAACTGCTTCTTCCCTTTTTTGTTTAGATGATTCTATGAGTTGTGTGATTTCAAGATATTGTTCTGGGCAAAGATAAGACAAACTGAGATCTTCAAGTTCCGTTTTGATGTCATTAATCCCTAAACGATGTGCAATCGGTGCATAAACATTTAATGTTTCTTTTGCAATTCTTTTTTGTTTTTCTGGTGACATGTAGTCAAGTGTTCTCATATTATGCAAACGATCAGCAAGCTTAATCACAATAACACGAATATCTTTTGCCATTGAAATATAGATTTTTCGATGTGTTTCAGCAATTTGATCACTTAGATTTTGTTCTAATTTTTTAACTTTGGTCACACCTTCAACAAGTGTGGCAACATCTTCACCAAAATCTGCAGCAATATCTTCAATGGTTATATGTGTGTCTTCAACAACATCATGCAATAAACCTGCAATGATGGTGTTTGGGCTTGTTTCTAGTTCAGCTAAGAAGTAAGCGACCCAAAGAACATGGTTAATATAAGGTTCCCCACTTTTCCTTTTTTGATGTTCATGAAGTCGATAGCTATAGTCATAAGCATGTTGAATACGCTTTATGTCATCCTCTACCGTTATGTATGTTTTAACTTGTTGCATAAATTCTTCAAATGAAACATTTTGTTTATTAACCATTTTATCCCCCCTTATATAAGAAATAGCGCCATCGCGCTACTAATAGGTCATAAGTGTTTTAATTGGGTAAGAAGCTAGATTTTGACGACCTTTTAACGCTTCTAATTCAATCAAGAATGCAAGGCCTACAACTTCACCTTTTAATGATTCAATCAGTTTTATGGTTGCTTCAACTGTGCCACCAGTTGCAAGTAAATCATCAACAATTAAAACCTTTTGACCTGGTTTAATTGCATCTGCATGCATACTAAGTTCATTGCTACCATATTCTAAATCATAAGCATAAGTTACTGTTTCTCTTGGTAATTTGCCAGGCTTACGAACTGGTACAAAGCCAATATTAAGTGCATATGCTACCGGACATCCAAAAATGAATCCCCTTGCTTCTGGACCTACAATAACGTCAGCCCCTACTTCTTTAGCAAATGCAACAAACTCATTTGTTGCAAAACGATAAGCATCTCCATTTTGCATTAAAGGTGTGATATCTCGAAACACAATGCCTTCTTTTGGAAAGTCATTGATTGTAGCAATATAATTTTTTAAATCCATTTCTTCACCTCATTGTCATTGTATCAAAATAGTGTTTTGATGTAAATCATATTTCATGAATAATTCTAGATAGTTGATTGTTTGGTATCATCAACAATAAACGTGATATTACTTTGATTTCGATAGGTGTTAATTGTAAGTTCACCTAATAAATCAATCTGCATATTTGGTTCAAAAACTACCTGTTTGTTAAAGTTAAATACCATTGCATCAAACTGTTGTCCCATATGATCAATCCATAGTTTTAAGTGTTTACCTTCTTTTAAAGGTGTGATGCTCAAAATGGTGACGTTTGTTAAAATCCATTTTGGTTTTTCAAATTGATAACCAAATGGTGCTAAAGATTCAAATGCTAACACATCTTCAATCAAAATAGGTCCATTTATGTGTATCCCCTTTGGTTTGATTGTAACTGGTTCGATTAGTTCAGTTAACTCACCTAGAGCCTCTTGAACTGCCTTGGCATCTTCTTTTAAGCAACTGAGTCCTCCAGCCAAATGATGGCCCCCACTTGTGAGTAGTAAGTCTTCTAACGCTTCAAAGACATCTGGAAGTAAAAACCCTTCGATGCTTCGCGCACTGCCTTTATAGATTGTTTTAGAATGGTCTAATGCAAAAACAAAGGTTGGTTTTTGATATTGATTGACAAAGCGACTTGCAAGTAACCCTGTTAATCCTTCATGCAAAGCATCATCAAAGATACAAATAATGTCATTTTGACAAGCCTCACTAAAACGACCTATTTCTTTTTCAACCATGTTTTTTCTTGTTTGATTTAAAGATTTTAATGATTGTTGAAACGCCGTTTGTTTAGAATGATCCATTTTTTGACTCAAGTATTCAACCAACAAACATGGGTCAAGTTGATCTGGCATACGACCGACTGTATTAATAACTGGTACAAGTTGAAAACTGATGTCTTTACAAGAAACTGGAAATGTCCTAAAAAACGGACTTAGCGTTTCAAATTGATATTTATTGAGCAGGTGTAAACCTTGTTTAACAATACTATGGTTTTCATCTACAAATGGCATCATATCACTAATGGTTGTAATCATTGCGAGCGTCCATAAGTAAGGATGATGTTTACCCATTAATGAACACGCTAATTTATAAGCAACAACACCACCTGATACGGTTTTAAATGGCAAACCATCGCTTAAAAGTGGATGCACAACAAAAGTAGCTTGTACCGGATGACCATTATGTTGGTGGTGATCTGTAACAATAACATCCATGCCTAGCATGATGGCATGATCAATGGCCTCATGTGCGACAATGCCATTATCAACAGTAATCATCAATGAATAGCCTTCATCAAAGCATTGTTGAACTCGCTTTTTTGTCATACCATAACCATCAATGAATCGATTTGGAATATAAAAGTCTGGTTTTCCACCAACACTTTCAATGCCTAATCGTAGAATGGTTGTGGCAAGCATACCATCACAATCATAATCACCATAAATCATCATTTTTTCATTTGTTTCTATTGCTTTTAAAATCCTTTTTTTAGCATCAACCAAATCATGATATAATTGTGGTGCATGAAACATTGGTACTTGTTCTAATCTTCGTCTTGCTTCTATTTCAGTTAGGTTCAAATACGCAAAAAAAGCAGCAATTAATGGTGCTACTTTTAGTGTATCTTGATACGCTTGTGTGTTTTCTGGTTCAATAATATCCCACATAATTGTCCTCTAAGACTCAATTAAATCACTAAAGTCTTCTAATCTTAATTCTTTGGATTGGATAATGGCTTGAGTTGATAAGAAATCATAGATTTCGCGTTCATTGATACCAAATAAATCTTCAACAATTTCATGCATCGAAACTGTATTTCTTGCACGCCATTTAACTTCACTTAAATAGTCAAATAAATCATCAATGGTTATTTGGTAACTGTTACTGCGATTAAAAGAGCTCGCTTTTATTTGGGCAAGCTCAATTAATTGACGTTTACTAATGTTTTTAAGTTTTAACTGTCCCATGATTATAAACGTTCAATTTTTTTAATCAAAATATCGTATGGTTCTTCTACCATAACAGTCACAACATCTCCGACCGCTTTACCCATCATGGCTTTACCAAGAGGTGATTCATTTGATATTTTCCCTTTACTTGGATTGGTTTCAAATGATCCTACAATGGTATAAACAAGTATTTCTTTATCAACTAAATCTTCAAATGTGACAGTTGTTCCAGGTTCAATAACACTTGTTGATCCTGTTTCTTCAATGAGCACAATGTTGGCAAGCATGTGTTCAATCTCTTTAATTCTTGCTTCGACAACTGCTTGACGATCACGCGCTGCATCATAATCAGCGTTTTCAGACAAGTCTCCTTGTGCACGTGCTGCTTGAAGTTCTTCAATAACGCGTGTACGTTCAACGTTGATTAATTGTTCACGTTCTTTTTCTAAACGTTCAATACCTTCTTTGGTTAAGAGTATTTTTTCATGTTCCATATTTTCACCTCAGTTATTTACTTATCTATTGTAACACATCACACCTTAAAATTAAACCTAATTCTAATTATTTCTACGCACTAAACGTGCCATATCATGGATCTTTAATGGATGCGATACTTTGATGTATAAAACTTCCATTGGATGACGAGCAACGTCTATGGCTTCCATCTTTTCATTCCAAATAGATTCAATGGTCATTTGTATGTTGTTTGTTTGTGGTCCAAAGAATTCTACGGTGTCGCCTAGTTTGAAATAATTGCGTTGATGAATCTTAGCAATCATTTGTTCAGGATCAAAATCAATGACTTGAATAACAAAATCTTGAGTTGGATGTTCATTTCTCATTTTAAATAACTGTGAATCTACTTTAGGACTACTTAAGAAAAAGCCTTCAGCTGTTTCACGATTGGCTGCTTTTGCTAATTCTTCTTGATAAAAGTTTGATGCATCAAAATGATCAGGATCTTCACAATATCGATCAATTAACTTACGATAAGTTGAGACTACAGTTGCAATGTAATGAATAGATTTCATTCGACCTTCTATTTTAAATGAATCCACCCCGAGTTCAATCAGTTTTTCAATATGATCAACGAGGGCCATGTCTTTACTTGACATTGAAAAAGGTGTTAGTTGATGTGTTTTAGTTAAATTGACATCCCCTTGATACATGTCATAGTACCAGCGACATGACTGGTTACATCCGCCTCTATTAGCGTCTCTTTTTGAAAAATGATTTGATAACATACATCTTCCTGAATAATGAATACACATCGCACCATGAATAAAGTACTCTATTTCAATGTCAGACTTATTGACAATCTTTGTAAGTTCATCATAACTCACTTCTCTACCTAAGACAACACGGTCAAATCCCATGTCTTTAAAAAAGTTCACTGCGCTTGAGTTTTCTACTGACATTTGGGTGCTTAAATGCACTTCTAGACGAAGGTTTAGTTTTTTAGCAGTCGCAAGTACATATGGGTCTGCAGCGATGACTGCATAGACACCAATATCATCCAATGCTGTTAGGTATTCTTCTAAGCCATCGATGTTTTCATTATGAAAAATGATGTTTGTTGTAACATGAATTTTAGTGCCGTATGGTGTCGCAAAGTCAACCGCTTCTTTGATGTCTTCAAGAGAAAAGTTTGAAGCACCAGATCGAAGTGAAAATGCTTTACCACCAATAAACACTGCATCGGCACCATAAATAACCGCAATCTTTAGTTTTTCTAAGGTGCCTGCAGGTGCTAATAGTTCTGGTTTTTTGATGATGACACGTTTGCCATCTATGATTTTACTTACGTTTCTCATCTTCTTCACGCTCTCTTACTTTTTCAATGGTATAAACAGTGCCATCATTCACAAACCCTTCAAAGAACAATGGGTTATTGAATAGTGGTCTTAATGTTTCTTTGACTATTTGATATTGTTCTGGTGACTCATTGTAAGTCGTTATCAGCTGTTTGTATGCTTGTATGATGTTTAAATCATACGCATACAATGTATCAATTCGAAAAGCTTTAATGTCTGATGCTAAAAAATAAGCCAGTTGTTCATATAAACAAAAGATGTCTTCAGTCAATATATGTGTGCCTGCTTCATCCTCAAATACATATTCTCTTTGTGTTTGATTATCTGCTTGAATACGTAGCTCACCATGAATTGAAATATCCAAATCTTTTAAACCTTCAAAATCCAGATAGTTTGACAACAACTTCCTTCTAGAATGGGCAACATACATCACGCCATGACATTGTAATTCTGTTTCAACATCTGCATATTTAGCAATGTCAACCATCTCTTCTTTGCTCAGTTCTCTTGCAATACTAAAACGACTAATACCATAGTGTTTTAAAACATTCATTGTGGCATAGTTTGTGTTTAATGTTTCTGGTTGGTAATGACAATGAATGGTTGATCCAAGTTCTTTTAAAGTTTGAACAACTGCAAAGTCTTGGAATAAAATAGCGTCAATCTCTAAAGTATGGATGTCTTTTAAATAAGTTTGAAGTACGTCTAGGCGATCTTCATGAATGAATTGATTGATTTCAACATATATTTTCATTTGTTTATTGACCTTTGTGACCAAATCACTTAGAGTCTTAACATCAACCAACACAGGTAGTCGAGACGCTAATCCCTTAGCACCAACAACAATGGCGTCAACGCCGCTTTTTATATATGCTTCTACTGCATCAATATGATGCAGTGTTACGACAAGTTCTTTCATACTGTTTCCTTTCTTGCAACTAGTAAACCATCTCCAATAGGATAATAGTGAACGGTGTAATGCTCATGGTTTTCTAACCATTGTCTAAAGTTGTTTATTTTTCTAACAAGTTGTCTTGTATTTCTATTTTTAATGCGATCAGGATTGAGTGTCATGCCATGAAAGTCAATGTTATCAACAACAATCCAACCATTTACTTTAATAAGTGGTTCAAAACGTTCAAAAAAGCGTTGATACTGTCCTTTAGCACCATCAATGAATAATAAGTCATATGTTGTTAATTGGAGCTTTGTTAAGTCCATCATTAAAGCATCATCATGATGTAAGCAAATGCCAACTTGCCCTTTGAGGTTTTCTTTTGCTTGCATGTACATGGTGTCATCACGTTCAATCGTATCAATAATCAGATCATCATGAATTGATTTTAATGATAAGGTGGAGTAGCCAATGGCGGACCCTATTTCAATAACAGATGTGATCTGATGTGATTTAATGAACTGTTTAAACCATTCAATGCCCTCTTTTTGCATAATCGGAACATTGTGTTCTAAAGCATATTGTTCGAGTTTCTCTAGCATGTCGTTCCTCCTTTATAAAAAGGCAATAAGGATATCTTATTGCCAAGTTGACCATTTATTTTCTTCTGCTACTTTTTGATGTTCTTCAAACGTTCTTGAGAAAATGGTTTCTCCATCTTCCTTTGAAAAGAAGAAATAATAATCGTGAGCAACTGGATTTAAGGTTGCTTGAATACTTGCAAGACCTGG
Organism: uncultured Erysipelotrichales bacterium; assembly: GCA_964632125.1. GTDB lineage: Bacteria > Bacillota_I > Bacilli_A > Erysipelotrichales > CAZWEF01 > CAZWEF01. The sequence continues at coordinate 8,240 of CAZWEF010000012.1, read as the reverse complement.
TGAATTGATTGGCCCTACAGGTAGTCCCTTATATAGATATGTGTTGTAAGGTGAATCAACTTTTAAATGCTCATATAACACTTGAGATAGATGAACATTCAGTGCATAAGCGACAGTTGGATCAGTTTCCAACTTCATGTCAATCGCAAGACGATTATAAAATACTTGTGCAATTTTTGGTAAATCATGTGAATACAATCCCTCAGCTTGTACAATTGATGATAGTGTCATAACTTCATGAATCGTAAGCCCCATTGGTGCCTGCTCAATTTGATCTTTTATGGTATCAAGACGATTCCCTGTTGTTTCTAGTAAATAATCAAAATAGACATCAAGAGGTAAATCATTAGCAGTATACGTGTAGGTATCTGGAAATAAATAGCCTTCAAGTGGGTGTCTAATCTGATCATTTAAGACAGCATCGGTCACAAACCAATAAGTATCAATGGCTTGTTGCACATATGCTTTTGAGTCTAGAAAAGCAATGATTTCTTCTTTTGAATAGATTGTCTTTTCACTAAATGCTTCTGCTATTTGTTCTAAGTTACGTCCTTCAGGAATAGTAATAGAAAACTGTGTTGGAAAGGTTGTTGGTCCTTTTTCCAATGCTTTGAAAATGTCTGATACAGACATATCTTTTGTTAAATAATAAGTACCAACTTTCGCCTGCACAGGGTTAAATCGTGCATGGATTTCAGCAAAGAATGAACTTCTTATGAGTCCTAATTCATTTAAATTGGCAATAATTGCCTTATTTGGTTCCCCTTCTGTTACATGAAAAGCGATGGGTTCATTATTTGAGTTACTTACAGGTGATAAACTGTATTGATAGAACCCAAATAATGAACCAAATCCCACTAGCAATGCGACAAGAAGAATCAAAAGCTTCTTCATTGATTAGTTACACCCACATGCGTGATCTTCTTCACCATGGTTGCATCCGCATTCACCGTCACCATGTCCCCCGCAACATTCGTGATCTTCGTCGCCATCGTGGCACCCACACCCAGAACCACAACCACAACCTTCTTTTTGATCCATGAATCCAGCATAAACTTCTTCAACCATTGCCCATTCAGTTGGATCTTCAATTTGACTAAGTTGTCCATCATCACTAAAGATTGACGCATAAATTTCAGGTTGCTCTGCCTCTGCATTAAAATATAAAACGTATGATTTACCTGTTTCATCACTTGAAAAAGTGAATAAAATGTCCATCACTACTTCGTTTCCTAATTCATCAATCAAAATCATTTGATTTTCATTCATATCAATTACCTTATTTGATCTAAATAGCTTTGTAAAATCACAACTGCTGCCATTTGATCAATTTTTTCCTTTCTTTTTTTTCTGGAAACATCTTGCTTAATCATTGATTTTTCCATCATAACAGATGAAAGTCGTTCATCGATTAAAATCACTTTAATCGGTAGTGCTTTTTCTAGTTTTTCCTTAAAATCAATTGAGATTTGGCCACGTATACCAACATCACCATTCATGTGACGTGGTAACCCCAAAACAACAATATCACACTTATATTCTTTAATCTTACTAAGTACATGTTGCAATGCTTCTTCATAATGATCACTCTCAAAACGAAATGTTTCAACCGCATGGGCTAACATACCAAGTGCATCACTCACAGCAATACCAACAGTCTTTGATCCTAAGTCAAGTCCAAGTATGCGATTCATTTATTCTTCTCAAGGTAGAACTTAACAAGTTCCTCAATGATTTCATCACGATCAACTTGTTGAATTAATGTACGAGCATTTTTATTGCTTGAGATGTAAGCAGGATCATTAGAAATAAGATATCCCGTTAGTTGGTGTACCACACTGTATCCTTTTTCTTCTAAAGCATCTGATACAGTAATCAAACAATTCTTAATGACTTCTTGTCTAATTTCTTCTGATGAAAAAATCATCGTTTTTGAAAATTTAGAGCTCATATAAGCACCCCTTCCATCATTTCTATTTTACTATAAATAATTGTTTAATGCTATCAATTAGCGTAATTTATTTTTAAAATGGACGATTAACTCATCAAGGGTTCCGACTAACTGACCGCCACCTTGTGCAACATCTGGTTTCCCGCCACCTTTTCCATTTGTTTGAGTCGCTAATTCTTTGACTAAATCTCCAGCTTTGATACCTTGTGTTGTGAGGTCATCACTGACTGCAACAACGAAGCTTAGTTTATCTGTTTGATTAAAGAGACAAACAATACCTGATTTAAGTTGATCTCTTAAGCTTAGTGCCAAATCTTTGAGTTTAACTTGATCATTATTGATGGTATGCACAAGAACGCGTTTGTCACCAATCATTTCAGCTTCATCAATCATTGCTTTTGCTTGATATGTCATCAATGACGCTACTTGTTTCTCATTTTCTTTTTTAACTTCTACTAATTCATTAGCGAGTTGTGTGACTTTATTTGCTACTTGATCTGTTGAGTTCAGTTTCAATGTTTCAGCTATCGTTTCTAATGTTTTTTGTTTTTGATTCATATAATCAAATGCTTTGAACCCTGTAACGGCTTCAATACGTCTTATCCCTGAACCGATACTTGATTCAGAGATGATTTTAAATAAGCCAATAACACCTGTAGATGAGACGTGACATCCACCACAAAACTCAATTGAATAGTCACCAGCAGAAACGACGCGTACGGTGTCACCGTATTTTTCATTAAAGAATGCACGTGCCCCCATTTGTTTAGCTTGTTCAATTGGTAATACTTGAATCTCAACTGGAAGTTGTTGAAAAATAGCTTTATTTACTTTTGTTTCTACTTCTTCTATTTGTTCTTTAGATACTTTTTCAAAATGAGTGAAGTCAAAACGAGCATAATCCGGACTTACATATGAACCTGCTTGTGAAATATGTGTACCTAATACATCAATTAATGCTTGTTGTAAAAGATGGGTAGCGGTATGGTTGGCCTCAGTTTGTTTTCTTAAATCTGTGTCTACAATTAAGTAAACTTGATCACCAACATGTAACTCACCTTCTATCTCAACCGTATGTAAATGTTGTCCATTTGGTGCCTTTTGAACTTCCAACACACGTCCATGAGCAGTATCGCACTCAATGAAACCACGATCTGCAACTTGACCACCAGATTCAGCATAGAAAATCGTATGATCAAATATAATATCTCCCTTTCCACTGAGTTGTTCAATTGCTTCACCTGCTTTAAACAATCCAATAATGGTTGCATGAATTGGTGTTGGCTGATAATCAAAGGTTGATGGTTGGATAAAGTCGAGGAGGTCTTTCGATTGGCTTTTCATTGATTCTACGTCTTTTCTTGAATTACGTGCACGTTCTTTTTGTTGGTTCATAGCTTCTTTAAATCCTTCAATATCTAAAGAGACCTGTTGTTCTTCACAGATTTCAAGTGTTAACTCAATCGGAAAACCATATGTGTCATAAAGTTTAAATGCATCTTCTCCTGAAAGATGTTGATTATGAATGAGTTGATTTAATAATCGTTCACCATCACTCAATGTTTGCATAAACTTGGTTTCTTCTTGTGTTACGAGCTTTTTAATGTAATCGATTTTATTATTTAAATAAGCATAATAATCTCCCATCATATCCGCAACAACATAAACAAGATCGCCTAAAAAAGGCCCATTAATACCAACTTTTAAACCAAAGCGAGCCGCACGACGAAGAATTCTTCGTAGGACATAGCCTCTTCCTTCATTAGAAAACAAAGCACCGTCTGCTAAGGCAAAAGTGATGGTACGAATATGATCAGCAATGACTTTATAGGCAAGTGGTTCTTGTGTATAGGTTTGTTTTGCTTTTTTACCAACTGCTTCAATCACAGGTGTAAATAAATCTGTATCGAAATTAGTTGGTTGATCTTGTACGATTGCTACCAAACGTTCTAATCCCATACCAGTATCAATATTTTTAGCTGGAAGCTCTGGGTAGTCATTTCTGTCAATACCTTCCAAGGCGTTGTATTGTGAAAACACCAAGTTCCAAACTTCAACATAGCGATCATTTTCAAGTTCATCAAAAAACAATGTTTCACCCAATTGTTCAGGATCAAATGCAGGTCCTCTATCATAGAAAATCTCTGAGTTTGGTCCACAAGGCCCTTCTCCAATTTGCCAAAAGTTTTCCTCAGTTTTTAAAATGTGTTGATGATTGATATCCGTTTTTGTTGTCCAAATGGTATAGGCTTCATGATCATCAGGATGCACAGTTACATAGATACGCGTTTTATCCAAGCCAATCCATTCATCGCTTGTTAAAAACTCATAAGCAAATAAAATAGCGTCTTGTTTGAAATAGTCACCAATTGAGAAATTCCCAAGCATTTCAAAGAAAGTGTGGTGACGTGCTGTTTTACCAACATTTTCTATATCATTGGTTCGAATTGATTTTTGAGCATTGGTAATGCGTGGATTATTAGGTCTTGCACTTCCATCAAAATATTTTTTTAGAGCAGCAACACCTGAATTTATCCAAAGTAGGGTCGGGTCTTCTACAGGTACAAGTGAAGCACTTGGCTCAATTTGATGATGTTTAGACTCAAAGAAGTCTAAGAATAATTGTCTTATTTCATTTCCAGTTCTTTTTTTCATTTGTTTTCCTCCTTAAAAAAAAAGACATCCCAAAGGACGTCAAAACGTGGTACCACCTTAATTCACATTCAAGAGAATGTCTTACACCATAACGCTGGTTCGCGGCTTACGCACTCCAAAGTGGCTTCAACAGTTGTCCCAAAGAGTTTTCATCAACCACTCTCTTTCTAAATGTTTCAAACTGTTTACTCGTCTTTTTCTTCGTTTTATTTATCAAACCTATTTTAGCACATATTTAGGCTTTTTTCAATCACTATTCGATGTATTCCAAAGCAATCTTTGCCCTAGAAGGCTACATTCAAGCGTACTCGATGTTCGTTTAATGCCCTCTAAAAATATTTCTTTAGAGCCGACTAAAATAAGTGAGCGTTTAGCCCTAGATATGCCTGTGTAGATGAGTGCCTTACTCATCATATGCCGATGAGCATAAACAATTGGCATCAACACAATACTAAATTCATTCCCCTGTGCTTTATGAACACTTAGGCAAAATGCATGGGTGATGGTAATAAAATCCTGAGGCATGTACTCAATTATATCACCATCAAATGAAACAATAAGTGAATCTTTCTTTTCAAGTGTTTCGTGTTTGTATAGAATGTTTTTAAGAATACCAATATCTCCATTATAAACACCATCATCAGGTCTATTTTTTAATTGAAGAATTTTATCCCCTTCTCTATAAATGCGATGACCAACAGCCAATTCACGTTTATCAGGACTTGGCGGGTTAAACATCGCCTGTAATTTAATATTTAATTGGTCTATACCTTGAGCACCTTGATACATTGGTGAAAGTACCTGAATTTCGTCCATATCATAGCCCTTTGCAATGGCTTTTTCAACATAGCTAAGTAAATAGTTGGTAGCAGACGTGTCTTGGCATGTTTTAAAGACAAAATCATGATAATCATGTATGTCTTCTATTGGTTCATTGGTTCTAATACTTTGAGAAAGAGCAATAATACCAGAGGTTTCTCTTTGCCTAAAAATAACGTTTAACTCAATTGTCGGTATGAGCTTAGTTGACAACAACTGTTCTAAGACACTTCCTGGTGAAACAGGGGGTAATTGTTCTGGGTCTCCAATAAACAACATTTTCTTAATAAAGTAAGAAGCATCTAATAATCGATAAAATAGTTGGACATCAACCATTGAAAACTCATCAACAATCAAAACATCATAGTCTAAGGGATTATCATGATTCATGGCATAGTGATTGCTGTGAAGATCCCATTTAAGCAAACTATGGATTGTATACGCTTGAACATTGGTTAGTTCGTATATACGCTTAGCAGCACGTCCTGTTGGGGCTACAATTGCGATTGTCTTAGTTGGGTAAAGAAGTTGATAAATTTTGATGATTGCTTTAACAACTGTTGTTTTGCCTGTTCCAGGACCACCAGTTAAAAGCATCAAAGGCGAAGCAATGAACTGCTTGATTGCTTCCTTTTGGCGAGCATCATAGTGTATGTTTTCTTCGACTTCAAAATGAGCAATTGCTTGATTAAGCTGCTTGTCGTCAATTTCATCTTGTGAAGATGATAAGCGGTCTACAAGCGCCGATGCAATACGGACTTCTGATGTATAGTACATCCATTCATAAACCCTTTGCTCATCAAGAATCAGTTTTTTATTTAAGCACAATGAGTCAAATGCCTCATTGATTTGATTTAAAGAAAGTTGATAATCATTTTTAAGTGTTGAAACAAGAAAATCATAATCTAAATAAGTACGGTTTAAGTCAAAACAAACTTGTTTAACTAAATAAAGAATCAATGCATCGATTCGCTTTTGATCTTCTAAACCATAGCCAATAGATAAGGCAAACTGATCAACTTTTTTGAAGCCAATACCTTCTATCGTTTCGATAAGCTCATAAGGATTATCATGAACAACTTGAACTGCTTCTCCTCTGTAAACTGCTATAATTTTACTGACATCTTTTAAACCTAGTCCATGACCTAAAAAAAATTGAATGGCTTCATCTCCTGACTGCGTGGTTTGTAGTTGCTCAATGATTTTATGCCTTAATTCTTTTTTTAATCCAGGTACGCCATCAAGGACAGAAGGATGTTCACGAATGGTATCCAAAACTTGATCACCAACTGTGTCAACAATGCGTTCAGCCATCTTAGGTCCAATGCCTAAAAAAAGAGAACTACTTAAGTATCGAATGATGGCATCTTTGCTAGTAGGCTCAACAACACTATAGTTCTCTATTTGAAACTGCATACCAAAACGGGGATGTTCTTTGAATACACCCTTGAATTGACATGTAATATTTTCTTTAATTCCTATCAAAAACCCAGTACCAACAATTGGCTTATCAAAATCTTCCGAAACGATTCTCACAACCATGTATCCATTTTGATCATTTTGATAAACAATAGATGCAAGATAACCAGTAATTGTTTCAATCATAAATAATCCACAACTTTTCCTTGTTTATACGCATAGTCAATGACACCACCACCAAGACATAAGTCTTCTAAATAAAAGACTGCAGCTTGACCAGGTGTAATTGCTTTAATGGGTTGTTCAAAATAAACATCCAATGTATATTCATCAACCCATTCAACATTGACTAAATGATCAACTTGACGGTATCTAAATTTAGCTTGCATGGGGCCATTGACCTTAAATGATTCAGCATGCATCCAATGCACATCAGTGATACGTGCCCCATCGGTGTATAAGTAATCATTTGCGTCACTTTGTGCAACATAAAGATGATTATTTTCATAGTCTTTTCCAATCACAAACCAAGCATCACCCTGACCGCCAATACTTAACCCTTTTCTTTGACCAATTGTATAGTACATAATGCCATCATGTCGTCCTACCACTTTTCTTGTAACATAATCAACCATCTCTCCTGGGCGTGCTGGTAAATAATTCTTTAAGAATGATTTGAAGTCCCTTTCTCCGATAAAACAAATACCAGTAGAATCTTTTTTGTCAGCAATTGTTAAATGAATGTCATGAGCAATTTGTCGTACTTCCTTTTTAGATACATTCCCTAATGGGAACAACACTCGAGAAAGCTGTTCTTGCGAAAGGAATGATAAAAAATAGGTTTGGTCTTTGGATAAATCAGACGCTTTTAACATGAAAGATTGACCATCAATGTGTTCGATTTTTGCATAATGACCGGTTGCAACAAAATCAGCCCCGAGCTCAAATGCATAATCTAAAAAAGCTTTAAATTTTACATACTTATTGCATAGAATATCAGGGTTAGGTGTTCTTGCTTTTTTATATTCTTCTAAAAAATAAGTAAAAACATGATCCCAATATTCTTTAATGAAATCAACGCGTTTGAGCTCAATACCTAATGTTTTGGCAACTTCAACAGCATCTTGATAGTCTTTTTCTTGGGAACAAACCTCGTCATCTAATGTAGGGTTACCCAAAATATCATTATTCGCTGCACTATCCCAATTACGCATGAAAACACCAATAACTTCATAACCTTGTTTTTTTAATAAATAAGCTGCAATGGCAGAATCAACACCGCCACTCAGACCGACAACTACTTTTTTCATGATGGTCACCTCATTTCAATTATACATGAAAAAAAGGATAAAAAAAAGACTGGCAATGTGCTATTTTTGCTGGAGAACCAACTATC